>CAZDRA010000037.1:6655-42092 GCA_964507705.1 uncultured Roseivirgaceae bacterium
TGTCAGGTCTTGGTTTCCAGATAGATTATTCCACACATAAGGGATCACATTTTTATTGGCAAATTCTGAGTTTGGTTCATAGTTGCCATCAGAATTTTTTAAAAGTGCAACTTCCTCCCAACCATGAATTTTATAATTACTTTCTTTTAATGTTTCAAGAAGTCTTTCAAAAAAATATGCCTGCAAATTCTTAGGGTCACTATACTCTGGGTTTTGTTTCATTATTTCATCAGCCATTGGCGAGTCAGTCCAGGCACCTTCGGGTACTTCATCTCCACCTGCATGGATGTCAGTTAATTTCAAACCGGCTTCGCCATACATGAGGGAGATTTCATCCATTACTTTTTTATAAAATTGATATGTTGACTCCCTGGCTACGGATACCACGTTGTCTTTGTACAATTGCGCAGATAGATAGACAGATTTATCATTCGGATCAATTAAACGATATTCATTCGCTTCCCTTCCTTTTCCTTCAGCCATTAAACGATTGTAACGTACCTCCATTGATTTTATAGCAGCCCTTGAATGGCCTGGAAAATTAACCTCAGGTATTACTTGAATATGTCTTGATTTGGCATATTTAAGAATCTCAATAAAATCACTTTTGGTAATATATCCACTTCCATGTTTTCCCTTTGCATAGGCAAATGGACCGGACCCATATGAGGGGTGTAAAACAGGGTCATTGTAGCTATTTGTATGTTTTCTTTGTCCACCGATTTCAGTTAATTCAGGGAGATCAGGTATTTCAAGACGCCAGCCTTCGTCTTCAGTGATGTAAAAGAGAAACTTATTAAGTTTGTAAAAAGAGATGATATCCAGTACTCGTAAAATAGTTTCTTTTGATTGAAAGTTTCTACTGATGTCCATATGCAATCCCCTAAAGCCAAACCTTGGAGAATCATGAATGACGACTCTTTCAAAATTAATTGACTTTAATTGGTTTAGATAAGCATCCAGAGGGACCAATGAAAGCAAACTTTGAACTCCATAAAATACTCCAGCGGCATCACTTCCATTTATCAATATTTCATCTTTGTTGATATTTAGATGGTACGCCTCCTTGTTTTTCCCATTAACTGAGAATTTGCTTGTTTTTAGTATAATATTATTTTTGACGTGCGAACTATTAGATATTTTGAATGTTGATCCGGTTAAGGATTTTAATTTTTCCGCCAAAAAATTGGCTTCATTTTCTAATCCACTGCCATGAGATATAATCCAATTTTCATCAATTTTTGTTGACCCGTTTAATTTCTTTAATTCAACAGGTGAAGGAATGATTTTCAATAATTTATCCCGGGTTATTTTTGTCAATCCATTGTTGTTGAGGTATCGATAGCTTGGTGAGGGTATTGGTTCTTTATCTTCTCTGTTTCTATTGATTTGATTTGGTTTAGTAAAAGGTAGTATTTCACAATCGACTTCTACAATTTGTTGTTTTGCATCGTTCTCACCATAGAAAACAAAATAAGTTCCTAAAGGCGCATCAGAGGTTTTAATAACACCTGCCATTCCTCTATAAGATATTTCAGCGGACTCATTTGGCTTTAACGAAAATTCTTGATTTGGGATCAACTGAAACCAGTCTCCATTAATGTGCTCTACTTTTGCAGATTGGGGCGATCCTGGGTCAATTATTTTTCGACCATTGATATTAAAAAATAGTTTCCAATTATTTGTTAGCTCAATTTCGCTATTGTTTTTAATAAAAAACTTTGCTTCAAAGGCACCTTCAATTTCAGTGATATTGCTTATTAATTCCCATTTTAATGCTACATTTTTAGCAGAAGAATAATCAATGGATGACGTTGAACAACCTACCATTATAAGGTAGAAAAAAGAAATGATAATGATGAGGGGTAGTTTTTTCATATGAACGACATATTTTGATAAATTATCTACAATCAACCATCTTCAAAAATGAGCTTAAATTTGATCAAATGAAATTATTTTTCTGTAGATAATCAAGTTCTTTTGGTTAGAAATACATTTTCTTACTTAATAGGAGTGGGGAAATATATAAAATATAATTATCATTTGAACTTAATCTTCGTTTAGGAAGATAAATTATAATACAAAGCATTACTAAGTGTAAATGGCGTTCTTTTTTCCTTTCCTATTAATCATCTGAAAGCATTTTTATTAGCGCAATTCCTATCAATCCACCTACTATTAAATTTGTAGCATTCTTCTGCTTTTCTTTTCTTGCGTTCTCAATTAAATTTTCCAATTGAAATAAACTATTCTGAGGGTTTTGTCTATTGAAATATATTACGGAATTAGTCTTTAAAAAATCTGGATTCAAATTAACATTATCTTCAACAAGAAAAATAGAAGTTTTTTTTAATTTTTGGGCAATTTCCCATTCTTTTAAAACCCAACTTGATTGAATCCCCAAATATGATGCAATTCCAATGAACAGGTCACACTGAGAGATTTGATTACTGATTACTTGAGAGTATTGTGAACTTTGGGGAATATCATAGCTTGAATAAATGAAATAGTCCTTTTCATTTAAGTATTTAAAGATTGAAGACAAAATATACATTTCGCCATCATTCATCGAATATGATATATATGCTTTTCTCCTCATTTTTTTAATATTTCCTCAATATTTGATTCAGATTCTCTTCTCTTTCTATAATCAAAGAAATCTGGAAAATAATGCTCATGCAACTTTTCAGTTTTGTAGAGCCTATGCTTGAAATGATTTCCTTCCCATATTTCGTATTGAAATCCCCTTTTGCATTTGTTCTTTAAATTCTCGAATGTATTTGTTACACCAACATTAACGGAATTCTTACAAATAAGTAGATATCCTATTGCTCCATATTCCTCTATCAAAGTTGAAATATGTATTTTATCCAAATGACTTTTTAGAAGATTCTCATAGAATTTACATTGAACAACCCACTTCCTTTCAAATGGAACAATTGAGTCATAAACTCTAAATGTCAATAAAATATCTCTCCCTCCATCTGGACCTTGTCCACTCGGTTCGACCTTTACTTCAGTCAAATTGTTATCTTCCAAATATCCGATTTCTCTAAAATAGTCAGCAGCGAGGTATTCAAAAGCCTCCCAATCTTCTATCTCTGAAAAATCTATTCGCTTCATTTGTTATTTTTCGTTATTTAATTGGGCATTATACTAAGTGTAAATTCTTTTCGTCCTTAAAATGTAATGAAAAAGATGGAATTTACATAGTGTTATAATTCATTTAAATATCGGAAAACTACAAGTCCATATTTGAGCTTAGTTCTTTAAACTTATGATGCATTGAATATGGGGTGTGCCGCATTTCGAAACGATTATTTTTCAAGTTACAAATCACTTTCAATTGAAACACTATCTTTCGATATTACAACTACTTGCGGCGTGCACCATATTTTTTGTGTGTGCCCAGCATGGGCATCTGGTATCAAAGATGCCAAATTATTCCAGAGGCATCTCTGTGGCAAGCCTTTGGCGATCAATGGGCGTGAGATATCTGTCTACCCTGCCTCGCCGCCGCCTGTGCGCCGTGGCGGGGCAGGCGAGCGGCACTGGCTGGTCACTTGTCAGCCGTCTACTCACGACTGGTATTTCATTGTTTACTGCACTAGTATTTTATAAGTTTTATGTGTCTGGTTAGTAAGAATAGAAAAGTAGTAAAGTCCTTTACTGAAATAATTTATATCAATTTCGCTAGAATGATTTTCCTTTGAATTATATATTATTTGACCTATTTGATTGTAAATAGTTAATGAATAATTTTCATTTTTTGAGTGAATATGTACTTTCGAATTTGCAGGATTTGGAAATAAAGTAAAATCATTTTCCGACATATCATCATCCACTATGCTAATAACATCATTTATATGAATTTTAATAAAGGTTAATGAAAAAGGGGGTAAACTGATTACAAAATCATTATTTATCAATTTATATTTCTGAAAATCTGTAAATATTTCTTCATCTATCATTGTCCCATAAAGTTTTTCAACTGAGACACTATCAGCTTGATAAGTATTAGGAATATGCACGTTTATATCATAGTCTTGTTCATCATTTCGATTAATTAACAAAAGATGGATATAATTCCCATCACTGCTTATGCCTCCCCATTTCTCAATTGCATCGATTGTAAAAAAAATTACTTGGTTGGTTTCTTTGATTTGAATTTGCGGCATATTGGTTAGTGTTACAGGAAACATAAATTCTCCAATTGACTCCATCACCATAGTAGTAGCTTTACCTTCTACCGATGTTTCTATTGTGCCAGTATTATGATCATGAAAAAGGTGGATAAAATTGCTGCCAGAAGCAACAAGAGCAAAGTGGTTGTTTACCCGTAAATCTATAGAATTTTGCAATGATTTTTCGAATAAATTTGCCCATAATGAAGCAACATATAGACCTCCAGAAATACCTCTATGCGGATGGTCAGCCGGTGCATTATCGTACAAACTGATATTCCATTCGGTAACACCATAGCCAATATCATTTGTAATATTCCAATCTATTGCACGTTGATCCCAAGCAGTTTGAGCATCAACTAATTTATCTATTTCTTTTTTTGCCTCATATACGATTTCGGAATATAGATTATCTTGAGCAAGGGGTAGAGTATTGTTGGAAGGGTAAGAATGCCCTACCATAAAATCTGGAGGACTATTTGCAAAATCTTGCTGAAATATAACATCATTATATAATTCAGGACGTAATTCAACCACATATCCAATTTCAATAGTTTGATCTGCAGCCTTCATGGCATCTCTATAAGCAAAAGCACCATCATGACCAGTACTGTTGTATTCAACAAGTATGATATCATTGGTATTTATCCCCCCATTGGGTGATACGATTACTTGCTCTTCATTCCAAGTATATTCACTTGCAGATAATAAATTATATGGATTTGCGATACTGTCATAAAGTGCTTGTATATCAGACAACGTTATACCTAGATTCATCGCCCAATTCAAATCAAAATTAGGTGTTTTATATACACGTACAGCATCTAAATCCAATGTGTCGAGTTTCGGATAACTTACAGTTATTGTATCTGATGATAGAGCAAAAGGATAAAATTTTTGATCTCCTAAAATAGCTGTTTTTAAATCTAATCCTCCCAATATAGCAACCCAGCCTTCCCTAAAAAATTCACCGCCATAATAATACAATCTATCAATGGCTTCACGGCTTAGCGATTTGGGTGTTGCTCCACTTGTATATCTTACTAAAGCTTGATATCCTAACCAAGACCATGCAAAAGCCCATTGAGTATTAGATTCATTTCCTATTTCCCAATATTTTACGTTTATAGGATTTGAATTTCCCAGTAAGCTATCTCGCATATTGGCATAAAACGAATTGGTATTGTTGCAAAAACTAACAAGCTCCGCCGACTCTAATGCTGAACTATTTCCGAAATTTGTTACTACTTGTAAATCAACATCAAACTGACTGAGGAAAGGAATAACATTTTTCAGATTAAATTTACTCGTAATATTTAAATGATCTTTCCATTCGTAATTCTGGCTTCTATTTCCAGCAGGCCAACGTATTATTCCAGGATGTAGCTTGGGGTATAAATTAGTAAATTCAGGATTATTAAATAAATATAAATCCGAAAAAGCACTATGATTAGAACCTCTCCATGTTTTGGGAACAGTATCTGCGACTATACTGTTTGGGAGTTGAATCTCAAAGGTTTGTCCATAACCTATAACTGGGATTATGAGTAAAAAAAAGGATAGGATTCGTAACATATTTTTTTGTTTTATTTCTTTGACTTTTTTTTTCGATTAAGGTTTAATATGTTCTGAATGAACGCCAATAGTAGATATAATGACAATGATCCTATTGTAGCATAGTTTGTTTTTAGACAATTATGGATACAAATAAAAAAAGGCAGCTGAAAAGCTGCCTTTTAATTGATTTTTTAAAATTGAAACTAAAACTTATTTTTTCAAGATCATTTTTTTTATTTCATTATGATCTCCGATATTGAGGCTATAAAAATAAATGCCATTTGGTAAATTAGTTGCATTAAACTTTACAGAATGATTTCCCGCACTCTTACGCCCAGAAAATAAAGTCGTGATTTCATCACCATATAAACTATAAACACTTATTTTAACCTGACTTTCTTCTTTCAAATTAAAGGGTATCGAAGTAGTGTAATTAAATGGATTAGGATAATTTTGTTCTAAGCTCAGACGTTTAATACCTTCTAAATCTGATATTCCGGTAATTGTAACCGTCTCAACTTTAATGACAAAGGCCTGAGTTGCTTTGCCTCCATTACCATCATCAACAGTTACTTCAACATTATTGTCTCCACCATCTTCAAATGCTGGAGTTCCGCTTACTAATCCAGAACCGCTATCAATATTTAACCAGGTCGGCTTCACAGATAAACTGTATGTCAAAACATCATCACCATCTTCGTCTGTAGCTTCAACTTGATATGAGTATTGCATACCTTCTTTTGCATCAGTTGGTGGAGTAGATGTAATTACTGGATCGCTATTTACATTTACTACATTTAGTGTGTAGGTCTGCGTGTCTTTTTCTTTATTATCCGTTACTTCAACCACAACTGTAGTATCACCAACATTATTATTAGTAGGGGTGCCACTTATCAATCCTGTTAAGCTATCAATACTGAGCCAACTAGGCGGGTCTGTTAAACTATAGGTTAATACATCATTGACATCTGCATCTGTTGCTGTTACTTGATACTCATACAATACATCTTCAGTAGCACTTGTTATCGAATCTGAAGTAATTATAGGTGGATTATTTGGGGTTACATAATTATTCCAACCCGAAAAGGTTCCTCCATTGGATACAGCAACAATTATTATCCGGAGTTTCATATCTAAATATTTGGGAGCATCTTCCCAACATCTTACTCCTGCATCTTCAAAACCCGTTACAACGCACCCAGCTGGGGTAAATAAAGCTACACCCATCGAATTGAATCCAGCAGGATCTGACCAATTTATTGGTAAGCCGTCCTTTTTATACCATTGACTCACAAATGTCTCTTGCTCAATTATTGTAGGACCACCCGGGAAAACCTGTTGTTGCGTACATGTTTCAAGGCTGTCCCATTTACCAGTTTCTGTACCTACATATTGCCAAATACATACATTTAGGTTAAAAGGCTCATTTACCACAGGGACATCCATAATTTCGTACCTTATATGAAATGACCCGTCTGAGTAATCAACTGGTGATTCCCAATTGTCTGGAGCACTTGTACGGTGCTGAAAGAATATAAATCCACTATCAGGTGAATTAAGTTTATTTGTTTTTACTGCATCATAGACCAAAAATTCTTGTCCATTAGAGTCAATTGAAAATAGCATAAATAATGCAATGACTAATCCGGTAATATTGTACATTCTTTTCATTTCTCTGTTTTGTTAAATAAGTATTATTTTAATTGGGTTATGTAATATGTTTAAAAATTGCAATTATAATAAGAGGCTGTCGCTAACAATAAATGCAATATTACAATATATTCTATTACTAATCTAAGTTGCTTATTTTTTATTAAACCAACTAAACAAGTAAATACAATACTAATTGCAATTTTAAAAAAAGTGCTCCTATTGTAAATAGCGTAAATTTATTTTGTAATAATTTATTTATTTTAAACTAATTATTGCAATAAATATTATGCTTCCTACAGTATTTCTTTTTATTAGTAAAATCACTTATTACTAATTCACTTAACTATTAACTCTGTAACTTGGAATTATAGTTAACTCAAATTTTATAGCAATAAAAATGTGAAAATATGCAGGATACAGTTCACACCCAAATCATTATTTGATGTATACTTATTTTTTATTACATAAGCATTTTGTGATTGATTTTAACGCAAACACAGAGTTATAAAGATACCAAATAAGTTGAAGCGTACCTGACGTTTCTTTAATGATGTGCTTAAATATTATTTCCGGATAGTAATTAAATTTACCAATCAATTATAATCGTTGTTAATTAGCACATTTTAATAATTGAATAATTTTAAAATACCGTTTGATTTTGCAATAATTTCAAGATCAATTTTTAAATTATTTTATGGATTATGAATGTAAGTTGCAGTTAAATAATTATTTAAAAATAAAATTGAAGTATTCGATCATCATTAAATATGTCATTAATTGTGCAGAATGGGAGTAGCTATTTCATTAAAAATGATATAACTAATGGGCAATAAATTCAATTTTCGATACGATTTATTAACAAAAAAGGCCTCTATAAAAGAGGCCTTTTTTGTTATTTTGAATATTGTGTCGTGACTACATCATTCCACCCATTCCGCCGCCACCCATAGGAGGCATTGCCGGAGCAGCACTTTCATCAGCTGGTTCATCAGCTATCACTGCTTCTGTTGTAAGTAGCAATGAAGCTATTGAAGCTGCATTTTCAAGAGCCAATCTTGTCACTTTAGTAGGATCAATGATACCCGCAGCTATCATGTTTTCAAATTTATCTTCTCTGGCATTGTAGCCAAAATCATTTTTTCCTTCCTTAACCTTCTGTACAACAACAGATGCTTCTTCTCCAGCATTGGTAACAATTGTTCTTAAAGGAGATTCAAGAGCCAGTTTAACAATATTGATACCTGTTTCCTGATCGATATTTTCAACTTTCAATTTATCAAGAGCAGCGATAGATCTGATAAATGCTATTCCGCCTCCTGCAACAATTCCTTCTTGAACAGCTGCTCTGGTTGCGTGCAATGCATCATCAACTCTGTCTTTCTTTTCTTTCATTTCAATCTCAGTTGCAGCACCAATATAAAGGATAGCAACACCGCCTGAAAGCTTAGCTAATCTCTCCTGAAGTTTTTCTTTGTCGTAATCAGAAGTTGTAGATTCTATCTGAGCTTTGATTTGGTTTACTCTTGCTTCGATGTCTTCTTTTTTGCCATTACCATTAACAATGATAGTATTGTCTTTGTCGATGTTAATTTTTTCAGCAGTACCAAGATCTTCGATTGTCGCATTTTCCAATTTAAAGCCTCTCTCTTCCGATATTACAGTACCACCGGTTAAGATCGCTAAATCTTCAAGCATGGCTTTTCTTCTGTCACCAAAACCAGGAGCTTTTACAGCCGCTACTTTCAGAGATCCTCTGATTTTATTTACCACCAATGTTGCAAGAGCTTCGCCGTCAACATCTTCTGAAATGATCACCAATGGTTTGCCGCTTTGAGCAGTGCTTTCCAATACAGGAAGTAATTCCTTCATTGCAGAAATCTTTTTGTCATATATCAGGATATAAGGACTTTCGATTTCAGCTTCCATTTTTTCTGTGTTGGTAACGAAATATGGAGAAAGATATCCTCTGTCAAATTCCATACCTTCAACAGTTTTTACTTCAGTTCCGGTGCCTTTGGCTTCTTCAACAGTGATTACACCGTCTTTGCCTACTTTCCCCATTGCATCGGCAATCATATCGCCAATTTCTTTGTCGTTGTTGGCAGAGATTGTTGCTACCTGTGCGATTTCATTTTCATCGCTTATAGGATTAGATTGCTTTTTCAAGTCTGCAACTACAGCCACTACTGCTTTGTCTATGCCTCTTTTAAGATCCATTGGGTTTGCACCCGCCGCTACGTTCTTAATTCCGTGTGCAAAGATAGATTGCGTTAGTACGGTAGCAGTTGTTGTTCCATCACCTGCGTCATCCGCTGTTTTTGATGCAACTTCTTTTACCAACTGTGCGCCCATATTTTCGGTAGGATCTTTCAGTTCAATTTCTTTAGCGACAGTTACGCCATCTTTGGTAACTGTAGGAGCGCCGAATTTTTTGTCTAAAATTACATTTCTTCCTTTTGGTCCAAGAGTAACACTCACTGCATCTGCAATGGTTTCAACTCCCTTTTTAAGCTTTTCTCTTGCTACTGTGTTAAAGAATATTTCCTTAGCCATTATTTTTTTATTTAGTTTTTTTAGAATTAATTTTTAAACAATAGCTAAAATGTCTGATTCTCTCATCATCAGATATTCATTGCCATCTACTGTCAGCTCAGAGCCAGAATATTTTCCGTACAATACGGCATCGCCAACTTTTACTGTCAATGGCTCGTCTGGTTTGCCATTTCCTACTGCGATTACTTCTCCTTTTTGAGGTTTTTCTTTTGCGGTATCAGGTATGATGATTCCAGAAGCAGTTTTTTCTTCAGCTTGAGCAGGTTCTATAAGAACTCTGTCTGCAAGTGGTTTGATATTTACTTTCGACATTTTGATATAAAAATTTAAGATTTATTTTAAAATATGTTTTTCATATAACATTTCCTGTGCCAAAATCTAAATGGCGCAAAAGAGGCACTTTTAACTGACAATATTACAGGATTGGTCTGTTAACACTGTCAAACTATTCATTGATATTATTATTTGTCTATTAAGAATTAGGCAATGTGAATTTGACGCTATGCATTCATGTCAATTCAAAAACTTTAAATTGGGATAGAGAAATGTTAAAAAGATAGTTTAATAGGATCAAATTGCAATTTTTTATCGCCTTGCAGAGAAGAGGAAATTCATCGTAGCAGCAATTACTTTTATCCATTACTAAAAAAAAATGGGTTGACTGCACAATACAAAAAGAAAAATAAAACTTCAATGATATTATTAGGGGAGGTTGAAGAAATTATTGATGGATATTAAATTTATTAAAGAGTTTGTTTGACTATATAACAAACTCAATATTAATAAATTAACCAGGTACTACTGACTTTCTTCAACTAATCCTTCAAGACCTAAGCCACTTGAATCAGTGGTTGTACCTTCAATAGGAAGCGTACTGCTCGCAGGTGGCATTATTGTTTGTTCTCCAGCGCGTTCGAGAGTTGGGCTACTCATGCCTGGATTTTTAGCATAATCTTCTAAAAACATATGTGTTGATAAACTCAATACTAAAAGAGTTATTGCAAGTCCCCATGTCATCCTTTCAAGTAAATCACCTGTTCTTTTCACACCCATTACCTGACTAGTACCTCCTGAGCCACCAAATTGACTAGACAATCCGCCGCCTTTTGAATTTTGTGCCAAAACCACTAAAATTAATAGCAATGCAACGATAATGATAATGGTAATTATAAATGTAAACATCTTCTTATTTTTTTATTTCTTCAATTCGAGCCGCAAAGTAAGCCTTTTTTTGTGGTGATTTCCAAATTAATTTTTTATAAATATCAACTGCACGTTCTTTCTTGCCTTGTTTCAATAAAATAATGGCCAAATTTTCGGAAACAAGGTCATCTCCAAAATTCGTACTCTTTTCTGAAAGATCTTTATTTTCTTCATCAGAAGATTTTATTGATTCTTTATTAGCACTTCCAATACTTGGTTGTTCTTCAATAAATTTTTCAATTATCTTGCTTTGAGTAGCTTTGATACTTGATTTTTTGTGAACAATCGATTCCTTGCTTTTTTCAATTTCTGATAAGAAAAAAGTGTTAACCTGACTATCTAATATTTCGTCCTTCTCTAGTATTTTATTTAATTTTTCTTGCTTCGATTCGGGTTTCTCTTTTGTTGATTTTTTTCCTTTCTGTTTTTTTGATTTAGGACGCCCTAACTTATTCTTTATTTTTCTTGGCGTTTTTTTAGTTTTATCGTCAGGTTGATTCAACTCGAGAAATTGAAATTGTTGGCGCAATGCTTTCAATTTCTCAAGATTCATTAGAACTTCATCAAATATGGAGGAGCTGTCATATTGTTCCGGTTCTATAGAAACATTATTATCATTTAATTTTTCAAGCTCGAATTCAGGGAGTTCTTGATATGGGATAACTACTTCAGGTTTTTGTAGATAATCTTTTTCAAGGATTACTTTTTTTAATATTGAACGCTCACTTGAATAAATTGCAGCTAAAGTCAATTTTTTATTTTTCTCTTTGGTATTTAACAAAAAATGAATTTTAGCAAGAAGAATATGAAGTCCCTGAAAATATGGGTATTTCAATATTTCATTTTCTACAATTGAAACATCATCTTCCGATGCTTCTGAAGGATTACCGAAAAGTAAGTTGATTCTTTCTGTTTCCACTAATTAAATAATTAAACTACCAGTTTGCTACTGAGGCATTAAATATATCTAATATTATTGCGTCATATATTTCCTCTACAAGAGCTGCTTCTATACTATTAAAATCTTCCTTTTCCGGATCATAATCCTGGTAAAAAGAAAAACCCTGATCCTCAAAATCATAACTGTCGTCTTGAATATTGATATATGTTACTTTTACAGTTATAGTCAGTCTCTGAAGTGCGGCAATGTCAGTATCTTCAAAATTTTGGCTTCCTGAAGCCCTTGGTGCTATAGGTGTCAATCTATACCCAACAATATTTCCTTCGAGCTGCAAGTCACCTTCATTTTGCGTGATTGTCAGACTTGTATTTTGTTGATAATAATCTCTTATTTTTTCTGTGAAAAGCTGACTCAGGTTGGGTGGTCCAGTTCCGACCTCATCATAAAATTTCTGTATTGATATAGTCTTAATTTCAGGAGAAATATTTGCTCCGGTAAATGAATATACACCACAGCTTGTCAGTGTTATTGCAATAAGAAATATAATATATAATCTGCTAATCATTTATTTCAAATTGTTTAATTTTCCTGTACAATGTTCTCTCAGAAATACCAAGATCAATGGCAGCGTATTTTCTCTTATTGTTATTTTTTCGGAGTGCTTTTATTATCAACTCTTTTTCCTTGGCCTCAATTAATAAAGATTCGTCTCGTTCTGTTTCATGAGAAATATCTTCGATATTATATGTAGAACTTGGAGTTTCGATCACATATGGCTCTGGTGTGGGTTCATTGTTGATGATTGGATCTGAAATGCTTCTAAGGATCTCAGTATTTTGCTTGCCATTTTGATCAATGATTTCATCGCCAACCATGCCATGAACAAGTTTTTTTAATTCATTGACATCTTTACGCATATCAAAAAGGACCTTGTAAAGGAGGTCTCTTTCCGATAGTCCTGACCCTTCATTTTCTGGATGCTGTTTATAGAGTGCTGGAAGATAATTGCTTTCTGCCGGGAGGTATTTGTGTAGCTTTTCTCCATTGATTTCCCGATTTAATTCAAGAACAGAAATTTGTTCTGCAAGATTTTTTAGTTGCCTGATGTTACCGGGAAATCTATAATTTGATAAAACAACTTTTGCCTCTTCTGTAAGATATATTGGCTTTACATTATATTTATCAGCAAAATCTGAGGAAAATTTTCTGAACAACAATTCGATATCTGCGCCTCGCTCACGTAATGCAGGTACATATATCGGGACAGTATTTAATCGGTAATACAAATCTTGTCTGAATTTTCCGTTCTCAACAGACTCCAACAAATTTACATTGGTGGCTGCAACCACTCTCACATTTGTTTTTAAAACTTTGGAAGATCCAACTTTTATAAACTCGCCATATTCCAATACCCTAAGTAGCCTTGCCTGAGTGGCGAGAGGCAATTCGCCTATTTCGTCAAGAAATATAGTACCATCGATCGTCACCTCAAAATATCCTTTTCTGGCTTCATACGCTCCGGTAAAAGAACCCTTTTCATGCCCAAATAATTCTGAATCAATTGTGCCTTCCGGGATAGCTCCACAATTGATAGCTATAAATTTTCCGTGTTTTCTTGAGCTTAAATGATGGATAATTTTAGAAAATGACTCTTTGCCACTGCCGCTTTCCCCAGAAATAAGGACAGTCATATCTGTAGGTGCGACCTGACTGGCAACTTCAATAGCATGATTGAGAGGAGGGGAATTTCCTATTATACCAAACCTTTGCTTTATATTTTGAATTTCAGGATCGTTCACATTTTTTTATTTAAAATATTCAACTACTTTTCCAATAAGTGTAGCTGAGGTGCAATCAATGACTGTTACAAAAGCATATTCACCACTCACGAAATTTGCTTTGGGAAAAACAATTACTTTATTTTCGCTATTTCTTCCTTGCAGATGTTCCTTGGATTTTTTAGAAAATCCTTCAATTAGTACCTTATGAACTTTACCTACAGTCTTTTTATTTCTGGATAGTGAAATGCCTCGTTGCTTTTCAATAATTTCAGTTAATCTTTTCTTCTTTGTTCCCTCAGGAATGTCGTCTTCATATTTTTTTTCCGCTAGTGTCCCTGGTCGTTCTGAATATACAAACATATAGGAAAAATCGTACTGCACATATTCCATTATTGAGATCGTGTCTTGATGCTCTGCTTCGGTCTCTGAGCAAAATCCAGCAATCATATCAGAAGATATCCCACATTCCGCACCCAAAATATTTCGTATTGAATCAATCTTCTTTATATACCACTCACGCGAATAGGTTCGATTCATCATTTCTAAAACTCTTGTATTCCCACTTTGAACAGGTAAGTGGATATTTTTACAAATGTTTTCGTAACGCTTCATCGTATAAAGTACATCATCGGTAATGTCTTTTGGGTGTGAGGTAGAAAACCTGATCCTTAAATCTGGGTGAACATTGGCAACCATTTCCAATAGATTGGAAAAATTAACAGATTCTGGTTCGCTTGCTTTTTCTATTTGAGCCTTACCTTTCAGCTCAATATTTGGTGACCATTTGTAAGAATCTACATTCTGTCCCAAAAGGGTGACTTCTCTGTAGCCTTTCTCAAACAGGTCTTTAGCTTCAGCAACGATTGAAAAAGGGTCTCTGCTTCTCTCCCTGCCTCTTGTAAAAGGCACTACGCAAAATGAACACATATTGTCACAGCCGCGCATAATAGAAATAAACGCAGTAACTCCATCGGAATTTAGCCTGACAGGGCTAATATCGGCATACGTCTCTTCTCTGGATAAAAAGGTGTTTACTGCCTTATGCCCATCCTCAACCTGACTGACAAGGTTGGGTAAATCCCGATAAGCATCGGGGCCAACAACCAAATCAACTATTTTCTCCTCTTCCAGCAACTTGCTTTTTAGGCGTTCTGCCATGCAGCCAAGTACACCTACCGTCAACTCAGGTCGTCTCTTTTTTATTCCATTGAAATGATTCAGTCGATTGCGTACTGTTTGTTCTGCTCGCTCACGAATTGAGCATGTATTTATCAGAATCAGGTCGGCTTCAGTGGCGTCAGATGTTGTGTCAAAGCCATCCTTGGTCAAAATGGAGGTGACTATTTCGCTATCGGAAAAGTTCATCTGACATCCATAGCTTTCGATATAAAGCTTCCTTTTATTACCGGAATTGCTTTTTTTGCTGATATGTATGGCTTCGGTATTAACTTCCTCAACAGGTAGTATATCAATGTCTCCAATTACATTTTCCATTAAATTCTTTTTGCTTGGTATTTTTTGTGGAAAAATAGGGTGCAAATATAATCATAATGCAGGCAATATGACAGATTGGCAGAGTTAAAATTTTATAAATATTGATCTCCGAAATTAACTCTCTGATTTTCAGTAGCAACAATATTTCTGAAGATCGTCTGCATATGTCGATACATGAAAATTAGTGAATAATTATATTACGATAAGACATCTATCATAGATTCGGCCTTGAGCATACATTCGTTATACTCATATTCCGGGTCTGAATCATAAGTGATTGCACTACCGACATGAAACGAAATCTTCCCTGTTTCTTCACAATATATTATTGATCGAATAACAACATTAAAATCAAAATCGTGATTTGGTTTGAAATAGCCGAAGGATCCGGAATACAATCCCCTGGCAGAATCTTCCAAACCTTCTATTTCTTCCATCACCCTTATTTTTGGGGCACCAGTCATACTACCCATGGGAAATGCATGCTTTATTATATCAACTGTAGGAGTATCAGGATTTTGAATAGCGGTAACAGTTGAAATCATTTGATGGATTTTTTTGAAAGTATAAATACCATATAACTCTTCAACTTTTATACTGCCTGCAACGGCACTCTTTGCCAGATCATTGCGGACAAGATCTACGATCATTAAATTTTCGGCACGTTCTTTCTCGCTATTTTTCAAGGCAGCTTTTAAAACTTCATCTTCATTTTTATCAATACTTCTCCGTGAGGTTCCTTTTATGGGCTGTGAGATTAATTTTTCATTTTCTTTTTTAACAAACCTTTCGGGAGAAGCACATAGCAGAAAAATATTGTCCATTCTCATAAATGTAGAAAAAGGCATTGGCGACAACTCATTTAGTTGAAGGTAGCTTTTTAACGGATCAAAAGAATCTGTATTCGCTGTAAACTCAATGCAATAATTCATTTCGTAAAATTCTCCTTCTACAATTAAGGATTTTATTTTCTGTACATGCTCAATATATTTTCTTTTCGAAATTGAAGATTTCAATTTATCAATTTTATGAATGGTCGATTTATTACTGGGTTTCCAGACAATTATTTCATTATAAATATTTTCAGGATCATCAAACGATTCGATTGATATGTGATTGGTATTGATTTGAATTACAATTTCAGGAACATAAAATCCAAGGTGATTGACTGGAATAGTAGTTTGGTTATTACTTTCAAGTTTTTCAATTTCATTTTTTAAATCGTAACTAAAATACCCATATATCCAGTCTTCAGCATTATTAATTAGTTGAGTTAATTTTGCGAATGAATTGTCATTACTTTCCAGAGAGGACCTTTTTCCGACAAACAGTATCCTATCAAAAGAACCATAAAGTGCCGAATATTCATTGCCATTAAATAAAGAGAAGTATTTATTATTTGCTGCCCAGGACAATAGCTGTGGAATTTGAGCCAATGAAAATGAAAAAGTATGTTTTTGTCTTTTAGCCATATTAAAATTCAAGCCACAAAGGTATTTATTGCATTAAGATTAATCGAATAAAGAAATAGAATAGTTTCAAAAGTATTTCTTCTTGCTGTACTTTTACCAGATAAAATAGTAGACGAAAATGGCTTTAATTTTACCAGTAAGAGGGATAGAACCAATATTTGGAGCACACTGCTTTTTGGCAGAAAATGCCACAGTAGTAGGAGAGGTGACTATGGGAAAATATTGTAGTGTTTGGTTCAATGCGGTTGTCAGGGGAGATGTACATTCAATCACAATTGGTGACAACACCAATATTCAAGATGGGGCGGTAATCCATTGTACATACAAAAAAGAAAAAGTCGTCATTGGAAATAATGTATCTATTGCTCACAATGCCGTGGTACATGGTTGCACTATTGAAGATAATGTGCTTATCGGAATGGGAGCAATTGTTATGGACAATGCTGTGGTGAAAAGTGGGTCTATTGTGGCAGCAGGAGCAGTTGTTTTGGCAAATACTATTGTAGAACCCGGATGTATTTATGCTGGTACTCCTGCCAAAAAGATTAAGCCGGTAGGAGAGGAGATGCAGAAAGTATTTGCCCGAACAGCTAAAAATTACATTAAATATGCCAAATGGTTTTCAGAAGGCAATATGGAATATTGATTGCCTCAATAATATGTTAGCCACAAGCAGGAAAAACCGACCAAAATGGAAGAAAAACCAAGACTTTCGAGATTGACTGCTATTCTAACACAACTGCAATCAAAACGAATTTTAACAGCACGAGAAATTGCTGAAAAACACAATGTCAGCATCCGAACTGTTTATCGAGATATTAGAACACTCGAAAATTCGGGAATTCCGATAGTTACAGAAGAAGGGAAAGGATATTCTCTAATGCAAGGTTTTAATCTTCCGCCAGTAATGTTTACTGAAAAAGAAGCAAATGCCTTGATAACTGCGGAGCAACTAATTATAAGGAACAAAGACAAATCTTTTACAAAGGAATACCAAAATGCTATTTCTAAAATAAAATCAATTTTACGACATTCCCAAAAAGACAAAATTGAATTTTTATCAGAAAGGCTACATTTCAGAAATAATACTGAAAATGAAAAAACGAGTGATTATTTGATGATTATTCAGTCCGCTATTGCCAATTTTAATCTTGTAGAAATTGAGTACAAATCTTTGCAAGATGAAAGTACAAAACGAATGATTGAACCTTTTGCATTGTACAGTACGCAAGAAAATTGGCTTTTAATTGCTGTTTGTAGATTAAGAAATGATTTTAGGGTTTTCCGCCTTGACCATATTCAAAAATTGATTGTTCAAAGCCAACATTTTGAACCTCAAAAAATAACACTACAAGAATATTTTGAAATATGTAGAGAAAAATGCTTATCAACCCCTGACACACAGTTGTCATAACCTACGATTACTTTTGTAGAATTATATAACGTTTAAAAAAAATGGATAAAGCAACTATTAAAGCATTTAAAGTAATTGGAATTTCAGTAAGAACAACCAACGAAAACGGACAATCGGCAAAGGATATTGGGGAATTGTGGAATAAATTTATGTCTGAAGGAATTCTTGACCAAATACCGAATAAAATTGATAATACTATCTACTCAATTTATACAGAATATGAAAGCGACCACACAAAACCATACACCACAATTTTAGGTTGCAAAGTTTCAACTATTGATACTGTTCCAAATAGAATGACAGCAAATACATTTAACGGTGGAAACTACAGGAAATTTGTAGCAAAAGGAGATTTAACGAAAGGTTCAGTATATGAAGAATGGTCAAAAATTTGGAATACTGATTTAGAACGTGAATATACAGCAGACTTTGAAGTTTATGGCGAAAAAGCACAAAACCCAACAGATGCAGAAGTTGATATTTTTGTAGCTATAAAATAAAAATGATGGGACGAGTAAATTTCAAATCCAAAGATGGATTACTAATAACAGCTGATTATTATAAAGTTGAAAATCGTAGGGGTTTTATCGTTTTATGTCATAGGTCGCATTGCAACAGAGCAGAATATAGAGAAACCGCACCAAAATTCAATAAATTGGGTTATTCCTGTTTGGCAATTGACCAGCGGTCAGGAATGAAAGTGTTTGGAGAAACAAATGAAACCAAAAATCGAGCAAAAGAACAAGGTTTGCCAACAGGATATTTAGATGCCAAACCCGACCTTGAAAGTGCAATCGACTACGCTTACAATTTGAATAATAACAAGCCAATTATTTTGTTGGGTAGCTCATATTCATCTGCTTTAGCCTTATTGATTGCTGTTAATTCAGAAAAAGTAAAGGCTGTAATTGCTTTTAGCCCAGATGAACACTTGAAAAAAGTAAATTTAGCCGAAAAGATAAAAGGAATTAATATCCCGATTTTTGCAACATCAGCCAAAAAAGAGATCAAGCAAGTAACGGAAGTTTTGAGGTTTGTAGATAAAAAACAGATAACTCATTTCAAACCAGAAGTTGAGGGTTTTCACGGTTCAAAAGCCATTTGGGAAGTTGTAAAAGGATATGAAACCTACTGGAAGGCATTGAAAGCATTTTTAATAAAAACGGAATAATATAATGCCAGTGGCACAGAAAAAATATACGTAATTGCGGGTTTTGCGCTAAATTCAAAGTTTATATTATTGTGCAAAATTTAGTACCAAACCGAAAAGTAAGTGCTTTAAAGTCCCCAACTACGCATATTCAAACTGATAGAAGTAATTACAGAAAATGAGGAACGAACTCGAAATATTTCTTAATCGCAGCACCCTAAGTGAAGAGTCTATCTCTATGATTGGCAAATCATGGAATAAAAGCAGCACCATAAAAAAGAATGACTATTTACTTAGAAGAGATCAAAAGGAAAACTACATGTATTTTATCATTTCAGGTTGCATTGCTTCAATTGTCGAAAGTGAATACAAAAATGCTGTTTTAGGATTTGGATATCAAAATTCAATAATAACATCTTTTGCTTCTTTCTCTACTGAAACTCCGACAGAATTGTCACTATTAGCCATTTCAGATACTGAAATATTGAAAGTTTCCAAAAGAGCATTAAATCAACTGATAGATAACGATGCCGAAATTGCTAAATGGTATTACATAATTATTGAAAAAACATTAATAGGATATTTAAACCGACAAATAGAATTGATAACATTAAACCCAAAAGATAGGTATAAAGTATTTATAGAAAGAAGTGGACATTTGGTGAATTCAATACCATTAAAATATATTTCTTCCTACTTAAATATGACACCAGAAACACTTAGTAGGGTCAGGCGTACGATTTCTTGATTTCAATCAAGGAAAATCATCTTTAATCTAATCTATTTTGTAGAAAAAAGATGAAACTAAAACAAGGACAAAAAGCACCAAATTTTAAAATATCAGATATTCACGGTACAAAAATAAATCTATACGAACTATCTAACCAAAAAGTAATACTTACGTTTTTTAGATATGCTGAATGTGCGTTGTGTAATTTGAGGATTTCAGAGATAAAGAAAGAATCTGAAAGATTAAAGAAATTGGATATAAAATTAATTACCGTTTTTCAAAGTAGTAAAGAAAGTTTGATTAAATCTATTTATGATAGACATTCATTTGATTTTACTATCATTGCCGACCCGAAATTAGAGTTGTATAATTTATATGGTGTAAAACCCTCCTGGATTAAATTATTTAGAACAACAACCTGGGAAGGGATCAGTAGTATGTTAAAGGCTTCTAAAAAAGGCTTTAAGTTAGGAGGAAAGGTAGAGGGCAAATTTCATCAAATACCTGCTGATTTCTTACTAAATAGTGACAAGCATATTGAAATTTCTCATTATGGTAATAACCTTGTTGATCATATTCCCATAAAGAAAATAATGAGAACTACCGCCTACAATTAAGCTACAATGATGCGAAGCCCTGCTTCGCATCATTGTAGCTTAATTGTTTATTCTGTCTATTTTATCAATCGACCTTTTAGAGTTTTTTCATTATATCCTCAATTATTACTTTTCCGTGAAGCCTGCCATTTTCAATGAAAACTTTGGCGGTTTCTTCACCACCAATTATTGATCCTCCGAGATATATTCCATCAATATTCGATTCTAATGTCTCTTGGTTTAGTTTGGGGATAAGATTTTTTCCTTCTAATATAATTCCAGTTTTTTTGAGAAAGTGAGCATCTGGTCTATATCCCGTCATCAGGAAGACAAAATCTGCATCAATGGTTTTCTTTTCCCCGCTTTTAAGATTTTCAATCGTTAACGATTTTTCATAAATTTCTACGACTTTATGGCCAAAATATGCTTTTACTTCTTCTTTCTTTATCCGGTTTTCCAGATCAGGTACTATCCAATATTTTGCTCGTTTGTCCAATTTATCCAGCAAATGAACTATGGTTACATCAACATCATTGCGGTAAAGATCCAGTGCAGTTTCGATAGCCGAGTTGGCACCACCTACCACAACTGCTTTCATTTTAGAATATCGAAAAGCTTCGTCATAGTAGTGACTTACATGTGGCATGGTTTCCCCATGGATTTCAAGGTACCTTGGCACATCGTAATACCCGGAAGCTATGATCACCTTTTTTGTTTTTAGTGTTTCATTAACAGTAATTAGAGAAAAGTCATTTTTATTTCTTTGCAAGTCATCAATCCTGGTAAATAATTTTAGATTTAGGTCAAAATGATTTACTACCTTTCTATAGTATTTCAATGCCTCAGAACGAGTTGGCCGGGTTCCCATAGAAACAAAAGGAATATTACCAATTTCGATATTTTCGGATGTAGAAAAAAACAACATGTTTACCGGATATCGCCTGATCGATTCAGTAATGTTGCCTTTGTCAACAATAAGGTAACTAAGCCCATTGGCCTGAGCCTCTATTCCACAGGCAAGTCCACATGGCCCAGCTCCAATAATAATAACATCGTATATCTCCATAAGTGCTAAAATATTAAACCCTAAACTAAAAATTATATTTTACAATTGATCAAACATTGATTTTTAATTTGCAGCATTATTAATACTTAACAAGCATCATTAGTTTTTTGAAAAAATAACTTTGAGAATTAATTTTGCCCGTAAATTTTTAGCCATTATTAATTTTATTGAATTAGCAATATTGAATTAGAGTTTGAATAAGTGTCATATAGTAGTTGAATTTAATATTCCTACATTTGTAAAGATTAAATGGCTGACATAAAAACATTTATACGAGAGTTTGCAATACATGATGATCAAAAGTCATTTGGCAAATTTTTCAATCATTTCTATCCTAAATTATTGCGTTTTGCTTTATTTACCGTTAAGTCAGAAACCCTTGCCGAAGAGGTTGTGTCAGATGTTTTTGTCAAAATTTGGGAAAGAAGAAAAAGGGTAATTGAAATAGACAATATCGATTTCTATTTATTCACGTCAGTAAGAAACCAATCATTAACATACCTCAAAAGAAACAAACATGTAATCCTGCCATTGGAGCAGGTGTCAGAGTTTACTTTAATCAGCAAATCACATCCGGAAAATGAACTTTTAGACAAAGAGCTTATTTTGAAAGTTGAAGAAGCGATCCAAAAGCTACCATCAAAATGCCAAATGATTTTTCGTCTTTCGAGAGATGATGGCTTCAAATACGAGGAAGTCGCTAAGATTTTAAATATTTCTAAGAGCACTGTAAAAAATCAAATGACAATTGCGCTAAAAAAAATCAAAGAAGATTTGTCAACATATTTTGATGAAGCAACTGATCAGAAGTACAAGTTTCTTTTGTCAATATCCCTTTCCTTATAAAATTTCTTAAAAATATTTTTTTCTTTTTGGGGTCTTCCTTGATTTATACAGTTTATATAGTCAAAGAAGGAAATTACTTATGAATGAAGACAAATTTATCGAACTAATAGGCAAGAAACTTTCCAATAGTTTGACCCAAGAAGAGGAGAAATTATTTACATCAAGTTTAAATGATAATACCTACAATTTGCTTTATACAAAGTATAAAAGCTTGTGGAAAGAAAGCAGGGAAGAAATAAATGCTTTTAATACTCAATCAACTTTCAGAAAAGTAATTAGCCAAATAAATCACCAGCAAAACGAATACATTATTCCTGAATTACAAGAAACTAATTATAACTGGAATAATAGATTGAGAAGATTTGCTGCAATCATTGGCTTCTTTGTAGCAGTATCGTTTGGAGTCTACTGGTTTATCCACATTCCTGCTGAAACCATAGAATTGCAAACCAAGGAAATCATCAAGAGCAACCCAAGGGGACAGAAATCAACCGTTTTTCTTCCTGATGGAAGTAAGGTGATTTTAAATTCTGAAAGCAGCATTACTTATTCTTCCATTTTCGCTAAAGATACAAGAGAAGTGAGGATTAGCGGAGAAGCTTATTTTGAAGTTGAACACGATAGTGAAAGGCCTTTTATAGTAAAAACAGACTATGTGGATGTTAAGGTGTTGGGTACCTCATTTAATGTAAAGGCATACAAAGGTTTAAAGAGTATAAAAGTATCATTGGCAGAAGGGAAAGTTGAAATCCATAAAAATGGTGAAAAATCCAATTCTGCTGATAAAGCGACATTAATACCTAATCAGACCATTTCCTATAGTATTAATGAAAGCTCATTTGGAAAAATCACGCACTTTAATCCGGAAGCAGAGTATGGTTGGAAAGACGGATTGATCTATTTTGAAAAAGCATCATTTAATGAAGTCGTATCAAGATTGAAAAGTTGGTATGGAGTGAGTTTCGTTATAAAAGGGGAACCAGTAAAAGAGTGGAATTACAGCGGTAAATTTGACAATTATGCACTAAGTAATGTGCTTAATGCTGTCAGTTTTACAGGAAAGTTTAAATACGAATTAAAAGGGAAAAAGGTAACTATAAAATTTTAATAAATGGAGAAAGAGTAATTACAAAAAAAAGCGATATGGTTTAGAACCATATCGCCTGCAGCAAACCTTCAGTCACCACAAATGAAGGTCACTTAAATTATGTTAATTAATTATAATCTAAAATTATGAAAAAAAAGTTAAGACTAATTGCAATTATGGCAATAAATGGAATTTTGATTGGAACTGTTCTTCAGACATTTTTTCTGAGTTTGGCAATGGCCTCAGGCCTTGGAGCTCAAACAATAGAGAGTGTCCGTGATGTAGTTATTCAAGGTGAATACAAAAATGTGAGCATTGAAGAATGCTTTAGTGTTATAGAAAAAAATACAAATTACTTATTTAACTACGATGAGAATGATTTAAATAATACGATTAGAATAAATTTCAAATCTAAAAATAAATCGGTATCCGATTTTTTAGTAGAGATTTCTAAAATGGGGAATTTGAAATTCCGACAGGTTAATAACACAATAAATGTACAGCTATTAGATGTGTCTGATAAGAATGAAGCTACTGTAGAAGTAATCATTCAGGGCATTACTATTACAGGAAGAGTTACTTCAGAAGAAGAATCAGATGGTCTTCCAGGGGTGAATGTTGTTGTAAAAGGCACATCTATCGGAACAGTGACTGATATTGAAGGAAACTTTAAACTTGATGTGACAGATGAAAACTCAATATTGGTTTTCAGTTCAGTTGGATATGTTGAAGAGGAAATTCTTGTTGGTACTAAAACCATCATTGATTTGGATCTGGTAACAGATATTACAGCACTACAGGAAATTGTAGTTGTGGGCTATGGCACCAAGAGGAAAAGCGATGTTACCGGCGCTATAACTTCGGTGTCGCCCGAAGACTTTAAAGCCCAGCCATTATTTAGAGTAACTGACGCCTTGCAGGGCAGAGCTGCCGGTGTGGCCGTAAGTAATGTTAATGGCGCTCCGGGTGGTGGAGTGAAAATCAGGATAAGAGGTACTAATTCAATTCGAGGAAATAGTTCTCCGTTGGTTGTAATTGACGGGATATTGGATATGCCATTAAAATCTGTCAATACAAATGATATAGCCTCTATTGAGATACTGAAAGATGCATCTTCTACTTCTCTTTATGGTGCAAGGGGAGCAAATGGAGTTATAATAGTTACTACCAAAAAAGGAACAAGCAAAACGCCTTCCGTTAATTTCGACGCCTTTTATGGTATGCAGAAGATCAGTAAAAAGATCGATTTATTAGATGGCGGCCAGTTTGCCAGAGAGGTGAATAAAAGAAGAGCTGTTCTGGGAGCATCTGATGCCTTTACTCCAGCAGAAATTGCCGACCTGGAAGCAAGCGGTGGTACGGATTGGCAAGATGAGATTTACCGAACCGCTCCGATTCAAAACTATCAACTATCCATGTCCGGTAAAGAAGGAAAGATCGGTTATTTCATTTCGGGTAATTTTGCAGATCAGGAAGGAATACTCATAAATTCTGACTATAAAAGATATACGCTAAGGAGTAACCTTGATTTTGATATCAATAAAAAATTAAATGTGAAATTTAATTTGGTGGCCTCAAGAGAAGAAGGAGGAAATAATGCATCAATGTATGGCGGAAATAGCCCTGTAAGTGGTGCATTATTCTTCGACCCCACCAGCCCTGTTATTGATCCGCTTACAGGAAACCCGACAGTAGATTCAAATTTTGGCTCCATAGGATTAAGCCCTGTTGCCAGGATGTTGGGCAACGAGAATGATGAAATTGTTAACGAACTAAATGCAAACCTAAGGTTCAGGTATGAAATACTTGACGGATTGAGTTATTCATTCACAGGTGGTAGCCGATTGACATCAGGCACCAGAAGCCAATTCCAAGAAGCTTGGGGTACTAATTCAGGTATTGTAAGTGCCAGAGTACGCTCATTTGAGTATTTGCAGAATCAGCACACTAGTATGCTGGATTATTCTAAAACCATTGATGCACATCGTTTTTCTATAAAAGCTATATATGAGATTCAGAAATTTACGTTTTCTGAATCTACTGCCATCGGAGATGATCTGATTACAAACACTGTGGGATATGATAATCTGGGTTTGGCCTCTAACCCGCTAGTTCTTTCAGGGTATAATGATAGAACGATAGTATCTTATGTTGGGAGAGTCGATTATACCTATAAAGACAGGTATATGATCACAGGAAGTATTCGTAGAGATGGATCTTCTGTGTTTGCTGATGGCAATAAATATGGAGATTTCCCGGCTGTAGCCTTAGGGTGGAGATTGTCCGAGGAATATTTTATGAGTAACCTCGATGTTTTCTCCAATATCAAGCTTAGAGCCAGTTATGGTATTACGGGCAACCAAGGTATAGGCCCTTACGGTTCTCTGCCATTGTTGAGAACGGGGATTAATTATCCCATAAACGGCAATTCATTGTATATAGGTGTTGCACCCGGCAGAGCGGCAAACCCTGACCTGAGATGGGAAAAAACAGCTCAAACCAATTTTGGTATCGACCTTGGTTTTTTTGAGGGCAGGATGAATTTGACAGCTGATTATTATAATAAAATCACATCTGACCTCTTGCTGAATATATCTGTACCAAGGTTTACCGGTCAGAATACTATTCTTAAGAATGTTGGAGAGATAGAAAACAAAGGCTTTGAATTTGCATTAGATGGAGTAATAATTGACAAAGCTTTTAAATGGAACGCCAGTTTTAATATTGCTTTCAATAACACAAGAGTTCTTGATCTTGGTGGAGATGAGAAAACATGGCCGGGAGGAAATTATATTGCAGGTTTACAGATTGCACCTATTTCGGTCTTAGAAGTAGGAGAAGAGCTTGGCAACATGCAGGGGCTCATCTATGATGGTGTTTATAAGACAGAGGATGCCGTCGAAGCCGCAGAATTTGGTTTTGTGCCGGGAGATTCGAGATTTAAAGACCTGAATGAAGATGGAATTATCAATAATGATGATATTGGCATCATGGGTAATGGTCAGGCTGATTACTTTTGGGGGTTCAACAACACCTTCACATTCAAGGGCTTAGAATTAAATATATTTTGGCAAGCCGTACAGGGCTTTGATGTATGGAACATTTCGAGAGGATATTCCTTTGGTGGCAATGCACAGGCCCGCGATGCTACTACTGTAGAGATTCTCAACCAGTGGAGTCCGACAAATAACGATAGTGATATTTCTGCATACAGTGTGAGCAGCAGAGAGGTTGTACAATCCAGCAGATGGATGGAAGATGGTTCTTTTATTCGACTTAACAACATTAGCCTTGGATATTATTTACCAGAGACTTTGTTGGAAAAAACTTTTATAAAGGGTCTAAAGATTTATGCCAGTGCGCAAAATGTTTGGTTGATATCTGATTATAAAGGTTATGATCCTGAGGTAAATTCAGGTAACAATTCTAATGTCGATTATTCTGTAGATTGGGGAGTTTACCCAAGTCCAAGGACATTTACCTTTGGGATAAATGCTCAATTTTAAATGTAATTTTTAGTTAAAAAATTAAAATATATATCATGGATAAATTAAAATTATTATTCACATTCATCATTTTTGGTTCATTGATGTTTGGTTGCGCTGATTTAAAAGAGAAACCAAGGGGACTTTTGACTCCCGAAACTTATTATTCTTCCCAAGCAGATATTGATGCAGCGGTTACGGCGGCTTACCGCCCTTTGCTTGATGCTTACAGGCAGGCTCAAATTGCCATTCCGGCAATGGGAGGAGATGACATGACAACTCAGGCCGGCGGTAATAAGCAGGACTTCAGGGATTTTGACCAATTTGCACCTTCGACAAATAATATTTGGCTTCAAGTTAATATTTGGAATCCTTTTTGGGAAGCAATTTACAATGCCAACAATGTGATCAATAATTATGAACTGTTGGAAGAAACCGAAGCGCGTAATGCGGCAGGAGCTCAGGGGTATTTTATAAGGGGGATAACTTATTATTTACTTGTGAGGATATGGGGAGATTTGCCAATTATTACTGATGAGCCTGCGACAGGCGAGGAGTTTCGAGATCCTGTATCAGAAATTTATGCCCAAATTATATCTGATTTGCAGTTTGCAGAAGCAAACCTACCCGGAGAATGGCCAGACGAGCCCGGAAGAGCTACCAGTTGGGCGGCAAAAGCCTTTTTGGCAAAAGTTTATTTGAACAATGCGGGGTGGCCACTCAAAGATGAGTCGAAGTATGCCATGGCAGCAGCTAAAGCCAAAGAAGTGCTCGATGGCAGTCCGCATACCATGCTTGACAACTATTCAGACTTGTGGAAATTGTCTAATGCGAACAACAGCGAAAGTATTTTTGCAGTACAATTCTGTGCAGAATGTGGTGCCTGGAGCTATGGTATATGGTGGTCGGCTTATTCTCTGCTTCCTGAGGCTGAAGAAGGAGGATGGGATGACTGGTATTCCGAGGTAGCCTACTTTAATGATTTTCCTGACGGGCCAAGAAAAGATGCTACATTCCACACCACTTTTATACTGTCAAATGGCACTACAATTCCTTGGGAGGAATCGGTAAGAAGACATCCTTACTTTGCCAAATATAGAGATGGAGGTATGAATCCTGGTAATCCAAGTCAAGGAAAAAAAGCCACAAGTTGGAAACAGTACCTGATAAGGCTATCTAATGTGGCATTAATTTATGCTGAGGCTAAGAATATGTCGGGTGGAGCAGATGCTCAAGCTTATGAGCAAATCAATAAGATAAGAAGGAGGGCGGCAGGATTGCCATTGGATACCCCTGATCCTTCCGTTGATTTATCGGGATTATCTGTTGAAGAATTTCACGATGCCATTATCGAAGAAAGAAAATGGGAATTTGGTGGCGAATGGGAGAGATGGTATGATATGACCAGATACGAAATCGTAGAAGAGGTTGCAGCCCAGCGTGATAATACAGTTGAGTTACCGATAATAGGCACGGTTTCCAAAGACAATTATTATGCACCAATACCATCAAATGATATGATATTAAATCCCAACTTTGTTCAAAACCCATGTTGTGATTGATCGTATTTAGTTAGTTAATTAAGAGAAAAATAGAGTCTGTCTGAGAATAATTATGTAATTTATTGGGCAGACTCTTTTTTTTTTAAAATATGTTTTATTTAAAAGCGATGGATATAGGGTAGCCTTTTGCGTTTAAAAAATGATGATAATTGGCGTGGAGTGATTAAAAAAATCTATGCTCAAGTACATAGTAAAGCAGCTCAAAATTTCCTGATCCGGGTAAAACACCCCATCTTCTTAAAATGTAAATTTTCTTAAAAAGCGATTAACGGCATCATTAGCATGAGATATCTATACCCTAAAATAATTATTTCAATAATTACCTTTCTTGCGATTACGTGTAGTCCTGCAAAAGAAAAGAAGCAGCAAGCTGTGCAGCAGACCTTAAAAAAAGAAATCAAAATCAAGTTTACTGAATCAACTAAAGCTGTTGGTTTAGAATTCAAACATGAATCGGGAGCTTATGGTGAATTTTTTATGCCTGAGATCATGGGAGGCGGAGCGGCATTTATCGATTATGATGGAGATCACTGGCAGGATATATTGTTGGTTGGCGGAGGAGCCTGGGAAAAAAGCGAGCAGCAAAACATCAAGAGCCTATACCTTTACCACAATAATGGCGATGGCACATTTACTGAAGTATCTAAAGAAAAAGGACTCAGCGGCATAAAATCTTATTGTTTTGGTATTACCATCGGAGACTATGACGGAGACGGGGATGATGATTTTTATGTAACAACGCTCACAGAAAACTTATTATTTAGAAATGACGGAAGCCGCTTCAATGAAGTTGCAAAAAGCGCAGGAGTAGAAGGAAGGAAAGTTTGGAGTACGTCATCCATTTTTTTTGATGCCGACCTGGATGGTTTCCAAGATCTTTATGTTGGTAATTATATTAAATGGTCTCAGGATATGGATCGCAATATTTGGTGCTCTTTAGATGGGGAAACAGATAATTACTGCCATCCTAATTTATACGAAGGAGAACAAGGCGTTTTTTACCACAACAATGGTGATGGAACTTTTAGTGATCAAACAAAATTAAGTGGATTTGTTGGAGCTAATGACGTGGCTCCTTCCAAAACTCTGGGCTTGGCCCAGATAGATTTTGACCGCAATGGATGGCCCGATCTTGTGATGGCCAACGATATGCAAGCGGATCTACTTTTTCAAAATAATGGAAATGGTACTTTTACTGAAGTTGGGATAAAAGTTGGTATAGCCTACAATAGTAGAGGAAAGCCCAGAGCCGGAATGGGCATCGCAACAGGAGATATTGACAATAGCGGGTTTGAGTCTATCGTAGTGGGCAACTTTTCCAAACAGCCAATAAGTGTTTATAGATCCATGCCTAATGGACTTTTTAAAGATATTGCTTATTCTTCTCAAATAGGTAAACCAAGTTTCCTTACCCTCACTTTTGGCCTCTCACTTTTCGACGCCGACCTTGATGGTGATTTGGATTTATATACAGCCAATGGTCATGTGTTTAATGGGGTAGAAAAAAAAATGAAGAGTTTATCATTTAAACAACCGGCACATTTTTTTGTAAATAATGGCAATGGCTTATTTGCCGACGAAGCCAAAAGCATAGGAAAACCTATGATTGATTCTTTGCTCGCCCGGGCATCTGCTTATGCTGATATCGATATGGATGGCGATCTGGATTTGTTGATTTCAGAAAACAATGGTCCGGTGCATTTATGGAGAAACGAAACTAAAACCGACAATCATAATCTAAAGGTGTTGGCAAGAATGGCAGAAGGCAATACCAACGCTATCGGAACCAAAATTGAGCTGTATCACGGAAATGGGAAAAAGCAACTCAGGTATATTAAATCCTCAGAAAGCTATCTGGCACAGTCAGAGTTTCCTGTCACATTTGGCCTGGGATCCCAAGATCAAATCGACTCTCTGGTAGTTACCTGGCCTGGAGGAGATAAAGTTTTATTTAAAAATATTGTGGCCAATAGTTTTATAAAAATTGAAAAGGGAAAAGGATATAGTAATGTTGATTATCGAAATAATCATACGGCTAAAGAATGAGTAAATTAACATAGAACAGCCGAAAAAGGCATTTTAACTAAAGCAATATTATTGATTAACTATTGTAAAAAATTCAATTATGAAAAAATACTTACTGTCATCTTATCTAATTTTATCTTGTTTCATGTCTTACGCACAAACACCACCTGTCCCGGGAAAATGGGGACTTTCTTTTCAGGAGGAATTTGAAGATAGTGCGCTTGATCCCGACAAATGGAGGGTTGGCCACCATTGGCTTGGGTTTAACGGTCTTTCAGGGTTATCTGCGAAAAACATAAGTATTCAAAATGGTAATCTCGAGCTCTTATCAGAAAAAAGAAACGGTGTTTTCGCAGGTAAAAACTACAACTATTTTAGCGGTGAAATATCTACATTTCAAACCTTCCGTCAGGCTTATGGCTATTTTGAAACCAGGGTAAAATATGATGCGGTACAAGCTGCTTGGCCAGCATTTTGGACCATGCCCGACAGGGGTAAGTATGGCGAGGCTGATCTTGAGCGTGAAAGCTATATGCGTTTTGACCTGGGAGGCGTTCCAGAAAATGTTACCTCGGCCATATTGAAAATAAAAGTGAGTGAATTGCCTTCCCCCGATGGTGATTATTTAGCCAATATTACTGTTCATAGGTTGCTTTCCGATAATTGGGACGAAAGCAGCATTACATGGAACAACAAGCCGAAACACGATCCTAAATGGTTTCGACAAATAACCGCATCAAATAGAGCTGGGTATTTAAATGAAATTAATTTAGGGATCTATCTCGAAATTGATGTAACAGATTATATCAATACACAGACAGGCAATGGAGCGCACGCAGGGTTTGCGCTAATCGACAATTTTATGCTCCTTGCGCAATTGAAATTATTCAGCAAAGAAACTGCGAATCAAGATGACAGACCTTTCCTCGAAATAGATGGCAATACCATATTCCCTGCCGATGATGCGTACGTACGAAACGGCGTTTATGCCAATGATAATTTTGGGACATCTACAGAATTAGTTATTCAGGATGCCTGGGAAATTACATCAACTACCTATGACGGCGGAATGGAAATGGACATCATGGAATCGCTAGGTATATGGGGAGACAATTACACCTCCCATGCGCTACACTGGGATGGCTATGGTGAAGATCATAAATACACAGGTACACCAAAAATAAATTTCCCTCCCACAGAAGACGGCTTCCATGTTTACGGATTACACTGGCAACCAGGGATAGTGGAGTTTTATGTCGATGGCATAAAAACATGGACATACAGCGACAATCGTGTAGCTACTGTAGATTCATATCTTTTACTTTCCTTTCAAATGGGTGGATGGGATGGAAATGAAAATATAGATGATGGCGTTTTACCGGCAAAAATGTTTGTTGATTGGGTTAGGGTTTATGAAACAGTAACAGGTATTCCTGAATGTAGCCTAACAGCTCCGTCTGAAGGGGTTAATTTTGGTACGGGCTCAGATATCACAATCACAGCCAACGCCAGAGAAATAGGAGGAACAATTGAAAAAGTAGAGTTTTACGAAGGCCAAAATTTGATTGGCAGTGATGATACAAGCCCATATAGTTTTACATGGACAAATGTTAGCAGAGGCGCATATGCATTGACGGCAAAAGCGATCAGCACCAATACGGCTACAAAAATATCTGATGCTATAAATATAATAGTTACTGATGCGCCAGTCGTCTCGATTACTTCCCCAGCTGATAATGCCGAATTCACTTCTCCGGTCGACATTACCATCGAAGCCAATGCTTCATCAGAAGGGGCTGTTTCAAAAGTAGATTTTTATCAGAATAATGAACTGATAGGCTCAGATGACACAAGTCCTTATAGCTATAGTTGGAAAAACGTTTCGGCAGGTGCTTACGAATTGAAGGTTGAAGTTACCGACGACTTGGGTACAACAGGCACAGATATTATAAATGTGACTGTTGCAGGGGCGGCGTTGCCTGATCCATGGAAAAATCAAGATATCGGAATTGTGTACAGCACCGGACAGGCATTTTTTGCTGATGGTGCCTACACACTAATTGCCTCAGGAAATGATATATGGAATGAATCTGATAATTTCCATTTTGCATATCAGGAAATAAAGGCAGATGGTGAAATAGTAGCCAGAGTAGTCAGCGCAACAAACACACACGACTGGGCCAAATCGGGAGTGATGATAAGAGAGAGCCTTGAGTCTGGTTCAATAAATGCTTTTATGTCAGTAACCCAGGCTAGTGGCACTTACTTTACGCAAAGAGTCTCGACAGATATAGCATCAATTGGTGATTGGAAACAAAATACTTTGTCTGCACCCTATTGGGTCAAATTGGCTCGTGCAGGAGACGTATTTACCGGTTATGATTCACCGAATGGTACTACCTGGATTGAAATGGGAACAGCTACCATAAATATGAATAGTAATGTATTAATTGGCCTGGCCACTACACCGATCAGAGAAGATGGCGAAATTATTACTACTGTCTTCGACAATGTCACTGTTCAGGATACAATAATTATAACATCTCTTGCTGATGACATTGAACTTATCGATGGGGTTTCGGTAAATATTTATCCAAATCCGACATTGGATAATGAGATCAATATAAACCTGAAAGGATATAGCGATCGTGAGCGTTTATCAGTAAGCATATCGGATTTAAACGGTAGGGCAATTTATAAATCTGATGCTGTAGTAGGTAGAAATGGAGATTTAAAATTCAACATTACGTTAAGTGACAAACAAATTTCTGCTGGCGTATTTGTACTTTCTGTTATTGGAAATAAATCAGCAATACATAAACAGTTTATTATAAAATAAAATATTTGTTGTAAAAACCACTTACCAATACGATAAGGGCATATTGGCAAGAGGCATATTTAACTTTTTAAAAAAAATCAATTATGAAAAAGTACGTTCTGTCAGCTTTTTTAATTTTATCTTGTTTCATGTCTTACGCGCAAACACCACCTGCTCCGGGAAACTGGGCACTTTCCTTTCAGGAAGAATTTGAAGGAAGTGAGCTTGATCCTGACAAATGGACTCTTGGTGGTCGCAATCTTGGGTTTAACGGATTATCAGGAAACTCCTCCCAAAATATTACTGTTCAAAACGGAAATCTTGAATTTTTAGCAGAGAAAAGAAACGGTGTTTTTGCGGGCAAAAATCACACATATTTTAGCGGAGAAATTACAACATTTAAAAAATTTCGTCAGCTTTATGGCTATTTTGAAACCAGGGTAAAATACGATGCTGTACAAGGGATGTGGCCGGCTTTTTGGACCATGCCCGACAGGGGTAATTATGGCGAGGCTGATCTTGAGCGTGAAATCTACATGCGATTTGACCTTAGTGGTGTTTCAGAAAACGTCACCTCGGCCAAATTGAAAATCAAAGTAAGCGAATTGCCTTCCCCCGATAGTGAATATTTTTCCAATATTACTGTTCACAGCTTGCTCTCAGACAATTGGAATGAAAACACCATTACATGGAATAGCAAACCGCAATTCGATCCTTTATGGTTTCGTCAAATAACCGGAACAAATAGAGTGGGGTATGTAAATGAAATCTACTTAGACACCTATCTCGAAATTGATGTAACGGATTATATCAACACGCAGGTAGGTAACGGAGCGCATGCAGGATTTGCTCTTATTGATAATTATATGCGCCATGAACTGTTGAAATTATTCAGCAAAGAAACTGCAAATCAAGATGGCAGACCTTTCCTCCAAATAGATGGCAATACCATATTCCCATCCGACGATGCGCACGTACGAAATGGTGCTTATGCCGATGATAATTTTGGAGCATCTGCTGAGATGGAAATTATGGACTCCTGGGTAAGAACTGCAAGTACTTATGAAGGCGGAATGGAAATCGATATCATGGAGTCGCTAGGTATTTGGGGAGATAATTATACGCAACATGCACTTCACTGGGATGGGTATGATGAAGATCATAAATCTATAGGCACTCCAAAAATAAATTTTCCCGCTACAGATGATGGCTACCATGTCTATGGAATGCTCTGGCAACCGGGACTGCTGGAGTTTTATATCGATGGCATAAAAACATGGACATACAACAACATTCGTGTACCTACTGTAGATTCATATCTTTTACTTTCCCTTCAATTGGGCGGATGGGATGGAAATGAAAATTTAGTTGATGGCGTTTTGCCGGCAAAAATGCATGTTGATTGGGTTAGGATTTATGAAGCAGTAACAGGTATTCCTGAATGCAGCCTAACAGGTCCGACTGAGGGAGTTAATTTTCTTCCCACCTCAGATGTCACACTTACAGCCGATGCCAGAGAAGTAGGAGGAACAATTGAAAAGGTAGAGTTTTATGAAGGCCAAAATTTGATTGGCACTGATGATACAAGCCCATATAGTTTTACATGGACAAATGTTAGCAGAGGCACTTATGCATTGACGGCAAAAGCGATCAGCACCAGCACGGCTTCAAAAATATCTGATGCTGTAAATATTACGGTCACAAATGCGCCGGTTGTCACGATTACTTCCCCAGCTGATAATGCCGACTTTACTTCCCCAGTCGACATTACCATCGAAGCCAATGCTTCATCAGAAGGGGCTGTCTCAAAAGTAGATTTTTATCAAAATAATGAACTGATAGGATCAGTTGACACAAGTC
>CAZDRA010000038.1:0-41651 GCA_964507705.1 uncultured Roseivirgaceae bacterium
GGAATCAAATCGTACACTTTCCCCAAATGTTCACAAAAGTGTCGAAAACAGGAGTGATTCTGACGAGAAAAAAACTACCCCTCGCTTTTAGCTCCCGCTAATAAATATAATACTGCCATTCGAATAGCAACACCATTTTCTACCTGATCAAGAATAATGGAGTGTTCAGAGTCCGCTACATCACTACTTAATTCTACCCCCCGGTTTATTGGCCCCGGATGCATAATAGTTATTTCTTTATCGAGGCGATCGAGCATTTTTTTATTTATTCCATAATAAATTGAATACTCTCTCAAAGAAGGGAAATACTTGATCTGTTGTCTTTCAAGTTGAATTCTGAGGACATTGGCTACATCACACCATTGCAAAGCCTTGAATACATCAAGCTCTACTTTTACCCCCAAAGATGCTATGTGCTTTGGTAATAAAGTATTTGGTCCGCAAACCATTACTTCAGCACCCAGTTTTTTTAGCGCAAAAATATTTGATAGCGCCACTCTCGAATGAAGTATATCTCCAATTATCGCAACTTTCAGCCCGACAAAGGAACTGTATCTGGCACTTATGGAAAAAGTATCAAGAAGGGCTTGCGTAGGATGTTCGTGAGTGCCATCGCCGGCATTAATGATTTTAGCCTTGATGTGTTTTGAAAGAAAATGAGGCGCTCCCGGGCTGGCATGTCGCATCACGATCATATCCACTTTCATAGCCAGGATATTATTTATTGTATCTAAAAGTGTTTCTCCCTTTTTAACAGAACTTTGGGATGATGAGAAATTAACTATATCGGCAGAAAGTCTTTTTTCAGCCAGCTCAAAAGATATTCTTGTTCTGGTTGAATTTTCAAAAAAAACATTTGCGATGGTGATGTCTCGTAAGGAAGGGACCTTCTTTATTGGCCTGTTTATAATCTCTTTAAAATTTTTTGCGGTTTCGAAAATTAATTGAAAATCGTCTAGCGTGAGGTCTTTAGTGCCTAATAAATGGGGAACGCTAAGCTGATTCATTTCTAATCTAATTTATTGAACAACCAAATGTTATCTTTCTCATTGCCTTGCTCTCTCCACTCTACCATTACACGCTGAGATTGCATTGTATTCACCGATTTTCCAATATAGTTTGGTTGAATCGGCAAATCTCTATTGTATTTCCTGTCCACTAGCACCAATAGTTCTACGCTGCGAGGTCTTCCAAAAGAAATCATAGCATCCAAAGCAGCTCTTACACTTCGTCCGGTATAAAGCACATCATCGACTATGACGATATTCTTATCTTCAATCAAAAAATTAATTTTTGTTTCGTTGGCTTTTTTGGGAGTTTCTCTTTGTCTGAAATCATCTCTATGAAATGTGGTATCGAGGTATCCAACATCAACTTTTCCTTTTAGAAGAGATTCAAGTTTAGATTTAATACGATTTGCAAAAAGCTTTCCTCTTGGCTGCAAGCCCAATAGAGCAGAATTTGAGAAATCATCGTGGTTTTCAATTAGCTGATAGCAGAGCCTACTAATTGTAATGTCGAGAAGATTTTGATCTAGTATAAGTTTCTTTTGCATACTATTAACAGTCGCAAAGATAAAAAAACAAGGTATAAATCTTAGGTTTTCTTTGAGGAGTTAAAAAAATATTTTTTAACTCCTTTGATGGTTCAAGGTTTTTATTTCCTGCCTGATCAATAATTTACCCATTCTATCCAGATCGTGTAGAACAATGTCATTGAATGAAACATAATCAACTAATATTATTATTTTCCGTCAGAGTCTCTCAAAGAGCCTGCCTTGTCGGCAGGCGGGCGGCAAGGCAGAGACTCTGATGAATCTGGCAAGCGTAAAATTGTCTGAACTATGAATTGTGTGATTATTTGGATTATTGTGATGTGTACTCCATGGAAATTAATACCTTCCTGTCATGTAGGCAAGTATTTTGAGAGTTTGGCCAGAGGAGAAAAGGGCTTGATTGAATTGATGTTGGCGTGAATCGAATTGCACCCGCCATTTCTTCGGCCTGCCCTGCGGAACATGTCGAAGAGCTGATTCTTTGTTTACATTTACATGTCTCAGAGTCCCTAAAAAGGAGGCTCTAATGAGGGTTAACCTCAGTTACCAACTACTGATACCTTATCTTATTTATAAAGAATACTTTGCGATTGAGAATTACAGCTCCATCATTCAAATTCTTTATTTTATGTACTCCATAAACGAACAGATTACCGTCATACCATTTTTCCAGTTTTCCATACACATCATTGCTATTTCTTACTACGTCATCTTCAAATGATAATTTTAGTTCATCAAAAGTTTTCCCTTCTAGTATTTCATTCCCTTCTATATTCTTGGTTCGAATTTCATTTTCATATATATATATAAGGGCAATGTCGTCATCACTCATAGAAATGTGCACGAATTGATCGAGTGTATAACTTTCTACATCGTTGATTTCGAAACTGTTATCCCATAGCAATCGTCCTCTGCGGTCAAATCCCAGTACCACAGCATGTGTATATGTGTATCCGTCAAAAACGGAACCATAGCGATTGCCATACGAGCCAAATCCACCATAATATGAAACTTGAGAATATTTCGGATAAAATGCTTCACCAACCATGATAAATTTTCCGTCTCGCTCTACAACTTCGTGTACCAGTAGTCGATAGTTAAATTTATTCTTCTTTCCTTTTATCTTTCTTCTTTTTATCCGCTCCTCTACTCGTTTTTGCTTGCGAGCTTTCATGTAATTAAAAAAATTTTTCAGGTCTGCATAGTTGTAGTAATTAATTACCTGATCCCCATCCTTAGAAATTCTGGCAAGAAATATTCCTCTTGATAAGTCAGATCTTTTTCTGGCATAAGTGCCAACAATGAGCTCAGCTTCTCGATCTAACTTTACGGTTTTCCCAAATAATAGACTGTATTCATTTGAAGGTTGCAGGTTTATGTTTTTAATAAGTTCTCCCGATTCATCATAAGACTTTAGAGATAATGATTTTCTATTATCATTAGTTTTGAAACTCACCAATACATTCAGCAATTTTAAATCATCATCAATTTCAATTTGTAATATTTGAGTTTTTTCGTTAAATAGCCCCTGCAATACTATGGGTGTAAGATATCCGAATTTGTAGATTACAATAGTTGGAAGCTTGTTTGATATGCCACCAAACACCAATGTGTTTCCTACAACTTCAAAATCAGAAAGTTCCAGTGGGTACTCTCTCTCTATCAAAAATGTTTCGCTATGTTTTGTATGCAAATTTATGCGAAAGACAAAAAGGTCAGCTTTCAGGCTTTCAGAATTTCTTTGGAATAATAAATAGAAATAATCGTCAGCTATCTCATACCCTATTTGAATGTAGCGTAGATTAATATAAAAATAAACCTTCCATTTTAGATTTAATGCAGTATCAAGAAGTGTCACCTGGTATTTGCGGTCCATTCTCGTCTCGCGATTTCTTACCTCTCGGTACATCACTAAGCCCAATTTCTCAGCTGAAATAACTTCAAATTCTTCATCTTCATTCCCAATCGGAATTTCGATTCTGTCGGGTTGTTCCAATTGAGCAAATATTTCTGCGCAAGAGAACATTCCTAAAAATGTAAAAATTAGTAATATTTTTTTCATCTCATTAAATCTGGAAATGCCAGTTGGTTATGCAATGATTAAACACTCAATTAAAAAGTAATATAATACAAGGTTTTCATTTTGGTAGATATGATGTAATTGCCCATTTCCACTCAAATTTATGTATGAAATTGTTATTTCATAAAATGACCCTATTTGCTAGTTGGCATTATACTATGTTACCTCACTATATACTTTTATCCAATATAACCTGATAGTGTACTTCTGAAACCGGCATAACAGAAAGCCTTGAATTTTTTATCAGTGCCATTCCTTCAAGATTTTCGTCGGCCTTAATTTGCGCGAGCGTCACTGGTTTTTCCAGCTTCCTGACTGGCACCAAATCTACAACCACCCAGCGGTCATCATCTGTCGTGGGATCCTGATAATATTCTTTGACTACCTTGGCAATACCGACTACCTGCTTCTCATTTACACTGTGATAAAATAAAGCTTCGTCACCAACCTTCATCGATTTCATGTTGTTCCTAGCCTGGTAATTCCTTACACCATCCCAATGATCTCTACCTAATTTTACAAAGTCGTCCCAGGAGTATGCGCCGGGCTCAGATTTTATTAACCAATAATTCATTTCTTTTATAATTTTCTATTTTAACTTTATCACTCAATAATGTTTTAGAATGTAAATACATTTTTGTCTTCCAATTCAATTGAACAATTTTCGGTAATTCTATGAAATTTATAAATAGTTTATTTCTTAACAAAACAAGAATCAATTTGTCTGAACTATATGTTATGAATAATTTGGAATCGGACCTCTGGTGTACTTCTGGGATTTCAATAACTTTGCTCTAATACTTCCCATAATTGCATCTATTAAATTATATTCTGCGCTATGACAAACAAAGAAATTGCCAAACTTCTAAAGCTTACAGCTACACTGCTGGAGCTTCATGACGAAAATCAATTTAAAATAAGAACTTATTCCAATGCCGTTTTTAATATCGAAAAACAAGAAGACCCACTTTATGAAAAAGACAAGGAAGAATTGGAGCTTCTTGAAGGTATTGGAAAAGGACTTGCCCAATCTTTAGTAGAAATTCAAAAAACAGGAAGTTTTGTGCAGCTCAATGAGCTGCTTGACAATACACCAAAGGGTGTTCTCGAAATGATAGACTTGAAAGGCATCGGGCCAAAAAAAGTAAAAGTCGTTTGGAAAGAACTAAAAATTGAGAGTATTGATCAACTCTATGAGGCATGCAAACTTGGTCAAATAGCAAAATTGAAAGGATTTGGGCTCAAAACCCAGGAGACTATTTTACAAAATTTAAAGTACCTGATCAGCCAGAGAGGGAAAGCTCTATTTGTAGATGCCGAGCCACAGGCTAACAATTTATTATTACTATTAAAAAAAGCTTTTCCTTCATTGAATGTTGAGATTACAGGTGAAATGAGGAGGAAGATGGATGTGGTTGATCAGGTAGAAATAATTGTTGGTACTATTGAGACTTCTGAAATTAAAAATATTCTCAGAGCAGAAGAATCAATTGAAATTGCCGAAAAATTATCTGCCCCATTTTCATTGAGGGGCAAGTTTATGTCAGGCAATCTAAAGTGGTTAATTCGATTTTCTAAGTCTTCAGAGTTTTATTCAAAATTAATGCTCTCGACTGGGTCTGGCAAACATTTGTCAGGCATAGTTATGGATGACACCACACTGCAACGGTACTTGATAGAACAAGAAATTTTAAATGAAACATCAGCATATAATAAGTTTGGATATGCATATGTAGAGCCGGAAATGAGAGAAGGGACTTTTGAGATCGAACTTGCCAAAGAAAATAAACTGCCTAGCTTATTAAAGTTAGACGATTTAAAAGGCCCTTTCCACAATCACTCCAACTATTCTGATGGTGAAAATACAATTTTGCAATTGGCAGAACACTGCATTGGTCAAGGGTATGAATACTTGGGATTATCTGACCATAGCAAATCTGCTTTTTATGCCAATGGATTGCAGGAATATCAAATTAAAAAACAGCACAAGGAGATTAATGAGCTCAATAATCGACTCGCTCCGTTTAAAATTTTTAAAGGAATTGAATCCGATATCTTGAACGACGGTTCCCTGGACTATGAGCAAGAAGTACTCGCCAGCTTCGATTTTATAGTTGCTTCAATTCACTCAAACCTCAACATGGACAAAGAAAAAGCAACGCAAAGATTGTTGAAAGCCATTGAAAACCCATACACAACTTTTCTGGGTCATCCGACAGGTAGGTTGCTATTGCGAAGAAAAGGATATGAAATCAATCATAAAAAAATAATAGATGCTTGCGCAGTGCACAAAGTGATCATTGAAATAAATGCCAACCCTTGGAGGTTGGATTTGGATTGGAGATGGGTAAACTATGCCATTGACCAAGGCGTAGTATTAAGCATCAATCCCGACGCCCACGAAATAAAAGGTTTTGATCACATGAAATATGGCGTGTTCATGGGCAGAAAAGGAGGATTGACAAAAGAAAAAACTTTCAATGCCTGGAGTCTGGATAGGGTGACCAACTATTTAAAAGAAAGAAAAGAGAACATTTGAAAATGCAAAGTGGAGTGAAGAAGATATTGATAATCAGGTTTTCATCTATTGGTGACATCGTGCTGACATCGCCAGTTGTTCGATGTATAAAACAACAAATCAATGGTGTTGAAATACATTATTGTACAAAAATCCAGTACAAATCCATGGTAGAGTCAAATCCATATATCGATAAAATTCATTTTTTGGGTGATAAGATTGGCGAATTGATAAATGATCTGAAAAAAGAAAAATTTGATTTTATACTTGATCTCCATAGAAATATTAGAACATCGATCATTAAATTCAGATTGGGAGTACAATCAGCTTCGTATGACAAACTAAGATGGCAGCGATTTTTATTTACCAAATTCCAAATTGATTTTATGCCCAATTGCCATGTAGTTGACCGCTACTTTGATGCCGCATCAACTTTGGATATAAAGAATGATGAGCAAGGGCTTGACTATTTCATTTCGAAAAAGGACGAGGTCAAGATTGAAAACCTTCCCAAAACTCACCAAAAAGGATTTGTAGCATATGTCATTGGCGCCTCTGGGTTTACGAAGATATTACCCTTCAATAAAATGGTAGAGCTTTGTGACCGAATAAACAGACCAATAATATTGGTTGGAGGAAAAGAAGATTTTGAAGCCGGGGAAAAGCTTTCAAATTTTTTTAATGATGCATCACCGGAAATAGAAGATGGCTTGGAAAAATTGGGTAAAAAAACCACTATTTATAATGCCTGCGGGAAGTACAATCTTAGCCAATCTGCCTCATTGATAAAACAGGCGGATGTTGTATTTGGTCATGACACAGGGCTTACACATATCGCCGCTGCTTTCAAAAAGCACATTTTTAGCATTTGGGGAGGCACTGTTCCAAACAACTTTTATCCCTATGGAACTAAATTTACACTGTTGGAAAACAAAGAATTGAATTGCAGGCCATGTTCTAAATCTGGTCGCTCTAAGTGTCCAAAAGATCATTTCAAATGTATGAACGATCTGGTTTTTGATTTTGACTTGGCGCAATATTGAAATTACAAAAAGTTCTGAGAATTTAGTTAAGCTCTCAGGTGGAAAAAAGTTCTGTTCCTTTACAAAAAATATTAGCCCGGCCAGTTATGACCGGGCTAAATCTACCAAACAAACAACCCAACAACCTATAACATAGGAACGGATATTTTTCAAAAGAGAAAAACATCCTCTGTATTTTATTATTACTGATAAAGCCAAAAATAGTTGTGTGAAAATTGAAGATTTATCAGAATTTAACTTGAGGTATCGCATTGGCGACATCTTATAGCATTCACTTTTTTTTTATTAAATAAACTGATTTCGCTTATTCTGCTTCAATTTTATGCATCCTTTTTAAAAATTTGATGGACAAATTGATATTCACATTTCTAAATCAAAAATATCCCAACATATTGGGATTGACTTGTAATTATCCTCATCATACATTTGCCTTTATTTGTAATAATTCTAAATAATCCGAATGAAGAAAAAAAGTGTGGCAGAACTGAAAGCTGGTGAATCGGGTACAATAAAAGGATTTTCTGATGTTATAATATCTCTTAAACTCATGGAAATGGGATGTCTTCCCGGAAGTATGATAAAGATGAATTTTGCTGCTCCACTTGGAGATCCTATTTCATATTATGTAGCCGGGTATAATTTGTCTTTGCGAATCTCTGAGGCATCTTCCATATTAATTGAGTAAATCAAATGACTAAGGGAAGAATTAAAAAAGTGGCGCTGTTGGGGAATCCCAATTGTGGAAAATCTTCTCTTTTTAACCATCTCACAGGTTTAAATCAAAAGGTCGGGAACTTTCCCGGAGTCACGGTTGAGAAACGGACAGGAATGTGCACCTTGGACAATGGTGCAAAGCTCAAAATAATTGACCTGCCAGGCGCATATAGTCTTTACCCAAGGTCAATGGATGAAAAGGTAGTATTCGAAACCTTGCTCGATTCCAATAATCGCGAATTCCCTGATCTGGCAATCATCATCGTCGATGCATCAAATATCAAAAGAAACTTACTGCTTTTTACCCAAATTGTTGACCTGGGTATTCCGGTTATATTGGCTTTGAATATGCTTGATGTGGCAACAAGTCTTGGTCAACGTGTCAATCCTACTGCAATTGCCAGGTCATTTTCAGTGCCTACTATTTCTCTTAATGCACGAACCGGGCATGGAATTGATCTATTGAAAACTGCCATCAAAGAATTTAAATTCATTGGAGCTAAACCAATATTTGATTCCAACTTGTTTGAAAAAAATATCGAACAAAATATAAAAGACAAATTTGGCATCTCTAACGATTATGTTGCACATCTTCTTATTATTCAATATCAAGACTTCCCAGGCCTAACAAAAAGCCAAATATCTTTTGTAAGGGAATTAATCAAAAAAGAAAAGTTTAATCCCGAATTATCGCAATCAAAAGAAATTATAGAGAGGTACAAGATCATTGACAAAGTATTGCAAGATGTGGTTGTTCATAATCTTGATAAAAATAGAAATCTTACCGAGATGTTAGATAAAATATTTACACATAAGATTTACGGATATCTTATGTTTTTCGGCATATTATTTCTCATGTTTCAGGCAATATTTGCATGGGCACAGGCACCCATGGATTTCATTGACTATGCCTTTTCAGAATTAGGAATTTATGTTAAGAATATATTGCCCCCTGGGGTTTTTACCTCATTACTGGCTGAGGGTGTTATTCCCGGAGTCGGAGGTGTAGTAATATTTATACCTCAAATAGCCATATTATTTGCTTTTATTTCTATCCTCGAAGAAACGGGATATATGTCGAGAGTGGTTTTTCTTATGGATAAAATCATGAGAAAATTTGGCTTGAACGGCAGAAGCGTAGTCCCCCTGATTTCGGCTGTAGCGTGTGCTATACCTGCAATTCTGGCAACAAGAACAATTGATAATTGGAAAGAAAGACTGACGACCATTTTTGTAACCCCATTGATGAGTTGTTCTGCGAGATTGCCCGTCTACACAATATTAATTGCCCTTGTAGTTCCGGATACTAAATTATTTGGATTTTTGAATATCCAAGGTCTCGTCCTAATGGGTATGTATCTGCTTGGTTTTATTATGTCTATTGTTTCGGCAGCTATAATTACTGCAATTGTGAGAATAAAAGACAAAGGATATTTTATTATGGAATTGCCTTTATACAAAATTCCACGTTGGAAAAATGTTGGAATCACCATTTATGATAAGAGCAAAACATTTACCATGGAAGCAGGAAAAATTATCCTGGCAATTTCTATTATTCTATGGGTAGCGGCTTCTTATGGCCCTGGTGATAAGGTAAGTAATGCAGAACAGTACATTACTGAATCATTAAATGGAGAAAATATCAGTTCAGAAAATTTAAAAATAAAAGTAGATGCCTTTAAACTGGAAAATTCTTTTGCAGGAATATTTGGCAAAACACTTGAACCGGTTATCAAACCATTGGGATTTGATTGGAAAATAGGAATTGCGCTTGTGACTTCATTTGCAGCGAGAGAGGTATTTGTTGGCACCATGGCGACAATCTATAGTATTGGATCTGAAGAAGAATCGACTATAAAAAGCAGGATGAAGGCTGAAATAAACCCAGAAACAGGAGGGCCAATGTACACTCCTGCTGTGGCGCTGTCACTCATGGTATTTTATGCATTTGCCATGCAATGCATGAGCACCCTGGCTATTGTTAAAAAAGAAACCAACAGTTGGAAATGGCCAATGATCCAGCTTTTTTACATGACAGGATTGGCCTACATAAGCTCATTTTTAGTTTATAATATTTTTTCTTAATTCTACTTTACTACCATCATCAAAAACGAAATACAGGATTGAATTTCAACTAAGAAAGTGTATCTGGTGGTCCGAACAATGGGTAGTACTATAATAGAATTCCATTTCAAACCCCAGTGATGAAAAAAACCTTCATTTTTCCAGTCTCATTCGATGGGTATGAATTTGTCGAAGATTCAGTCTGTTACTTGCTGGACTTGCCTGCTATCTCGTCTTACCGGACTTGATCCCGCCTGCCCGCCGTTTTTTAGGCGGGGTATCTGCTTGCGATTTGCAAGAATATTGCATTAACAGAAAACCTTCAAAATAGTTCGAAAGACCAAGCTGTTGCTTTTTACTTATTTGCTCTGAGCTATATTACTTTCTATTAATTGCTGACAGGCCTCGGAATAAATCCGAGGACTATCGTAGGGGAGCATCGGTTCGAAGTTTACAATAGCATTGTAGAATTTGTGTTTCTGATGATATGATCACAAAGCACTTTTGTGCATAACTCATCACATACGGTCTCAATAGGAGTAACTCACGACATGCAATCATAACTTCCCGGAGAAGGAATAGGATACGCTCCCTTTTCATCAGGGGTAACTGGTGGGTCTGCTATCCATGAAAATTCTTTCGGTAGTATATTTTTTGTTGAATTAATGGCATCGTCCCAGTTGATAAGTTGGCCACTATAAGTTGCCATTCTTCCCATAATGGCAGTCATGGTACTCTGTGCTCCTGATTCAGCCTGATTGATATATTTATCTTCGCGTAGCATCTTAAAAAATTCTGTCTGCTCTACCTGATGCGGCTCTGTGTCGTCTTTACCAATATATTTCCAGATTACGTTTCCTTTGTCGTCATAAATATGTGCTGACTGCCTTACTGGCACACATTCAAATGTTCCTTTGGTTCCCTGACCGGCATCAGACCAATTGTTCCAGCACCCTTTTTGATGTCGGCATTGGCTATTAAGAATTGACCCATCCGGATACTCATATTCTACAAAATGATGATCAAATATTTGTCCATATTCATTTCCTGTCCGGGTCTGTCTTCCTCCCATCCCCTGGGCTTTTACTGGATGTGCGCCTTTCAGCCAGTTCATCAGATCTAAATCATGCACATGTTGTTCTACAATATGATCTCCGCTAAGCCAATTAAAATAATACCAATTCCACACCTGATATTGCATTTCTGTCATTTCAGGTTTTCTTTTCCTAACCCAGACGCCGCCAGTATTGAAATACGCCCGCATACTCAACACATCTCCGATAATACCGCTTTGCAATTTATTTATAATTTCAATACTGCTTTTCTGAAACCTAAGGTGATGGCCAACAACTACCTTCAGGTTTTCCTCTTTTGCTTTCTTTGCGATCTCAATTATTTTCCTGACTCCTGGTGCATCTGTCGCCACAGGTTTTTCCATAAAAACATGCTTTCCCTGCTTAATTGCTTCTTCAAAATGTAAAGGCCGGAAACCCGGAGGCGTAGTCAAAAACACCACATCTGCTAAACCAATTGCTTCTTTGTACCCGTCAAGGCCCACGAATTTGTGTTCATCTTTTACAGCTACTTTATCTCCATGGATATTTACGAGGTTTTTGTAGGAGGAATCAAGCCTTTCCTGGAAGGCATCAGCCATGGCCACAAGTCGCACATCATCTCCTGTATTGAGGGCCTCATTTGCAGCTCCCGATCCCCGACCACCACAACCAATCAAGGCAATTTTAATGGTATTATCGACATTTACGTGCGGATTGAAGGCATTCACGAGCGGGGATATCATTACCCCGCCAGCTGCGGCAGAAGATGTTTGCATAAATTTCCGGCGACTCGTTTGGGTAAGGTTAGTTGTCTTTTTCATGAGTAGGTGTTTTAATCCGTATAATTCGGAAAATAATTTTTAAAATATTCAAAATGCCATAAGAGACATTCAGACTTGCTTTTTGTATCGCAGTTTATCCAAGAATAATTGCAATTAATGTTGTATGAAACTACAAAATATTTTAGTCCACCACAAGTGCTGAATTTGGATTGCAAACTGAGAAGTGTGGATCATAAAATCTAATGAAGTTATACTTGAGGAATATTTCCCTTTAGGCTTTTAAAAAAACTAACATGCTAACGATAATTAAGCAGCTGTAACTATATCGTATTGTTTAACAAAAGAATAATAGAACAAGCGAACAATTGAATTTTGAAATCATGGAGAACTAAAGACTATTATCCGGATGTCAGTAATATTATTGTATAGAATGTCGATAGGTAAATGTTTGCAAATTCCATCCTTTGCTACCAAAGAAAAAAAGTGTAATTTTCTGCCTATAAATTAAGTCACCTAAAAAATACCATGAAAAATAAATCCCAAAATAAGAACCGAAGATCATTTATCAGGAAAGTGGCTTTTGGCTCATCGCTTGTTGCTGCTTCACCATTGGTTTACGCAAATTCCTACAAGCAAAACTTGCTGTTGGAAAACCGGTCATATTCATCAAAAAAACATCTGGCAAATGACCAAATTAATCTTGCACTTATTGGCACAGGAATACAAGGGATTGGTGACACCAGAACAGCACTTCGGGTAAATGGAGTAAAACTAGTAGCCGCATGTGATTTGTACTCCGGTCGATTGGATCGCGCCAAAGAACTCTGGGGAAATGACATATTTGTAACCCGAGATTATCGAAAGATCCTTGACAGAAAAGATGTTGACGCTGTGATCGTAGCGACTCCTGATCACTGGCATAAGAAAATAACCATCGACGCCTTGAAGGCTGGAAAGGCAGTATATTGTGAAAAGCCCATGGTGCAAAAATTTACTGAAGGCCATGATATCATAAAGGCCCAAAAAGATACAGGAATTGTGTGCCAGGTTGGTAGCCAAAGCATGGCTTCACTAGGAAATGAAAAGGCTAAGCAACTTTATGAAGATGGTGCAATTGGCGAAATGGTCATGCTGGATTTTTACAATGACAGGTATTCTGCTGAGGGCGCCTGGCAATATCCAATACCTTTAGATGCTAATCCTGATACTGTGGACTTTGATACGTTTCTGGGACAAGCACCAAAAGTTCCCTATGAGCCGAAACGCTTTTTCCGCTGGAGAAATTACAAGGATTATGGAACAGGAGTTGCCGGAGACCTTTTTGTACACGCTTTTTCTACCCTCAATTTTATTCTCAGTTCAAATGGACCCACAAAGGCTTTTTCTACCGGAGGACTAAGATACTGGGATGACGGCCGTGATGTACCTGATGTTACTTTGACATTCTATGATTATCCCAAAACAAAAACACACGCCGCATTTAACGCATCATTTCGAGTTAATTTTATTGCCGGAGGAGGAGGAGGTAGTGGCTTTCGACTTGTTGGCACTGAGGGCGTAATGGAGGTAGGTTCCAGTTCTGTAAAACTAACACGGTCAAAGCTGAAAATGGTTTCAAACAGTTACTCTATGGTTTCTTTCACAGAATCAATGCAAAGCAAAATCAAAGAAGACTATGCAGCCAAAAATCTTGAAAGCAGACAATCATCATTAAATATTGGTGAGACAATCTACCAAGCACCATCAGACTACAAAGGGGCTCACTACGATCACTTTTATAATTTTTTCCAAGGAGTTCGCGGCTTGGGTACAATTGTAGAAGACCCAACCTTTGGTCTTAGAGCGGCAGGAGCAGCTCTACTGGCCAACGAAAGTTATTACCAAAATAAGCAGATAGGTTGGGACCCTGATTCAATGAAATTATTATAAATCAATTATCCCTGAAGATTCAGATTAATCTAAAATTACACATTCATGAAAAAATTATTTATTTCCCTTTTTCTAATTTGCCTGATGTCGGCAACCTTTGCCCAAGATCAGCCTATCAATGTAATTGTATTTGGAGCTCATCCGGACGATTGTGATTCGGATGCTGGAGGCACAGCAGCCTTATTTGCAAAGATGGGTCACAATGTAAAATTTGTATCTCTCACCAATGGTGATGCGGGACACTTCGCAATGGGAGGTGGAGAGCTGGCCAAGATAAGAATTGCTGAGGCACAAGAAGCAGGGAAGAGGTTTGGTGTAGAATACACAGTACTCGACAACCACGACGGAGAATTGATGCCAACGCTGGCTAACAGACTGAAGATAATTCGGGAAATAAGAAAATGGAATGCTGATATTGTTATTGCTCCCAGACCCAATGATTATCACCCCGATCATCGATACACAGGAATTCTTGTGCAGGATGCTGCATACATGGTGATTGTACCAAATGTTGCTCCGGAGGTTCCGCCACTGGAGAAAAACCCGGTTTTCATTTATTCTGAAGATGGTTTTCAAAAGCCAAATCCTTTTATTCCGGATATTGCAGTAATAATCGATGAAGTTTTTGATCAAAAAATATATGGTATGGCAGCACATGAATCGCAATATTTCGAATGGTTGCCATGGACCATGGGCAATCTGGACAAGGTACCAAAAGATGAAAAAGCAAGGCTGGAGTTTTTGGCAAATTGGAGAACAAATAAACCAAATAAGAAAACAGTGGAGTGTTTGAGAAAATGGTATGGAGATAGAGCAACTATTGTCAAGCATGCAGAAGGTTTTGAAATCTGCGAATATGGAAAACAACCAAATGATGATGAAATAAGAAGACTATTTCCTATGCTTAAAAAATAGGTTCTGTTTTTTATATAATCATTACTATTTACTCAGGTAGATCAATACCAAATTTATGAAACCAAGACCTTATATTCTCCAGGAAACCAATTGGAAAACCGTAAAAGACGTCAAATACGAAGTAGCCATTTTACCTTGGGGCGCCACCGAAGCGCACAATTATCATTTGCCATTTGGTACAGATAGTATTCAAAATGAATTTATTACTGCCGAAGCCGCCAAGCTTGCCTGGGACAGAGGAGCAAAAGTTGTTGTGCTTCCAAATATCCCATTTGGTGTCAATTGCCAGCAGCTCGATATCAAGCTGACAATTAATCTTAATCCATCTACACAATTTCAAATACTTCGAGATGTGGCGGCTTCATTAAATGGCCAGGGCATAAAGAAATTAATTATTCTCAATGGACATGGGGGCAATGATTTCAAGCAAATGATAAGGGAATTAAGTGTAGAATTTCCAGAGATGTTTATTGGACAAATTAGTTGGTTTGCGGTAGATCCTCATTGGGACAAATACTTTGATGATTCTGGTGATCATGCAGGAGAAATGGAGACAAGTATCATGATGAAAATTGCACCGGATTGGGTGCTGCCTTTATCTGAAGCCGGAGATGGAAAGGCCAAAAAATTAAAATTTATGGCGCGAAAGGAAGGCTGGCTGTGGGCGCCAAGAGCCTGGACAAAAGTTACTAAAGATACAGGCATTGGTGATCCTGCTAAATCAACGGTAGAAAAAGGGGAGGCTTATCTTAATAAAGTAATTGCAAAGCTTTCTACATTCTTTGTTGAGTTGGTCCAAACAAATACCAACGATATTTATGAGGATTAATACTTCCGAATGACATTAGTAAACAATATTTGGGAAGAGGATATACATGTGCTTTCATTTCACATGGATCCGAAGGGAAGTGCACATTTAGCTTCAATATGTAATTTTCTCCAGGAAGGAGCCAGCATGCATGCCGAAAATGCCGGCTTTGGATATGAAGCCATGATAAGCAGAAACCAGATTTGGGTATTGAGCAGACTAAAAATTGAGATCAATGTATATCCGGTGTGGAAACAAAGCCTAAAACTGCACACCTGGTCAAGAGGTAAAGATGGTATTTTTTATATCAGAGATTTTGTCATTCAAGATGAAAATAAGAAGACAATGATAAAAGCTGCCAGTGCCTGGGCTGCAATCAACCTAAAAACCAGACGACCGGAAATTGTAGATAACCTGGAAAAAGGCCTTTTCAGCAATAAAGAAAAGATAGTTTTTGAAGAAAAGCTGAGTAAATTACCAGTTTTGACAAAGCCTAATTTCTTGAGAAAACGACAAATTGAATACACAGATATAGACTTGATTTACCATGTGAATAATGTAAAATATATCGAGATGATCATGAATAGTTTTCCGTTGAAAACACACATGCGCAAAAAAGTACAGTCCCTGGAAATCAATTATCTTGGTGAAGTAAAATATGGCGAACAGGTTTTGATAAATGAGGAAAAAAATCAAGAAAATGAAAATATCAGTCTTATCAATATCATCCGCGAATCAGATAAAAAGGAAGTTTGCAGAGCCAGGTTGGAGTGGGTTTGATTGTGAAAAATAACTAATGAATAATAGTTTCTTCTCATTACCTCAATTTTTTTATAATATTTGCTTTTGTAAATTGAATGACAAATACCCATAAAATATTTTAATGGCTAAAAAAGAAATCAATCAGATTGCATTTTTAAGAAAGATTGGCAAAATAGAATTTATTCTTTTTGCTTTTACATTTGCAGGCATGATTCTGAACATCCTCGATATTAAAGGAGGAAAACTTGTATTGGGATTGGGACTCAACGGCTTTGCCTTATTGTATGTGTTCATCGCTATGGTATTTAGAAAAATCAAGACCAAAAATCAATTTGATCGAGTTGCCTCAATCTTTGCTTATCTCACCTTATCGGTACTCATTATTGGAATTTTATTCACAATACTAAAAGTTTCGGGAGTAAAGATATTGGTACATATTGGAATGGTTTCGGTTTTGGTTATGATGCTGATTATTCAAATAAGGAAATTTAGAGTTGGAGTGATGAGTAGCGATACCACATCTCTTTTGTATAGGTTGATGATTTTTTGGGTAATAAGTTTATTCAATTATTATATAGTGCCAGGCTCAATATAAGGGTATTTCAATTTATTCATAAAAACTAAAGTTATCTGTTTATAGCAAAATGAAAAAAAGTAATTTATATAATTGGTTTTTTGACCACCGTCATATAATATTTTTAGCCGGCTTGTTATTGTTTTTTATCCTGCCGGAGTTGATAGAGAAGATTTTTTTAGTTGTCATTCCTTTTCCACTGATACTTTCAATTTTAATACTATCTAGTACTTTTCTCATTCATACATCTTCAAATAAAAGATATTTAACCTTCGGGTTGGTGTTTTCTCTAGTTGTGTTTTTATTTATCTGGAACTACCATAGTGAACATGTCAACCTGGTTAGAATGGCATATATTTTTCTATTCACCTATTTTTCATTCATTACCTTCTTTTTGTTCAAAGATTTATTGAAATCCGATAAAGTGACTACTTCGGTAATTATTGGTGCATTTGCAGGATATTTCATGATTGGTGTTATTTCGTTTTTCGTTTATGCTTTTCTTGAAAGCGAGTATCCCGATACTTTAAGTACAGATTTATTAAGCATCAAAGGCATTGAAGACACCTTTTATTTTAGTTTCACTACCCTAACTACCATTGGCTATGGTGACATTGTACCTACTTCTGTTTTGGGTCAAAAGATTGTTATCTTAGAAGGACTTGCCGGTCAATTTTATCTTGCCATTGTAATGGCGATTATAGTAGGAAAGTATTTATCTCACAATCCGAAAGATTGAAGATTACAATTTATACAATACCCCAAAAAATATCACTAGCTGGTCTGCGTCACTTATCACATATTTAATCTCTCCAAAACCAGACAGCCTATTATCAAAACTAATTTCTGAACCAAAGCCAAGGTTTATACCAATTTCAGAATTTGAAAATTTCACGCCATTTATTTTATTAGAAACAGTAGCAATATTTATCCCAAAAAGAGGATAAATATTCCATGTAGGTTCTATTTCAAAAAAGTAGTGCCCATCTACATTAAATGCATTCCATTTTTTTGTGACAGCGTCATTTTTCTTATTGAAGAAAAAATTGAAATGTGGCGTGATAGACCATAGATTGTCAAACTTAGCATCTCCTCGAAGATTTACCCCAATAGAATTAATTCCGGAGCCATACCCCAATCCACCTCCAAGTCTATATTCCTGGGCTTTTAATATACATGAGAAAAATGTAAATAATGCGACAAGTACAACGGTAGTCTTGGTCATATTGCTCTATTCAAATTATAAGTTTTGCAGAAAACGAAACAGAGAGAATTTTATGGTGCAAATATAATTTTTGAAGATGAATAACATTAGTTTATTTATTCCTCATATGATTAACTTTATAAGCCACACAATCATTTTTTCACTAAATTTACGATTAGTATTGATATACATATACAATTTTAGATTTCTAAAATATAGACTCTAAAAGCGCATGAATGAGACGTCTAATGCAAGATTAAAATTTATAAATAGTAATTATTCTGATAAATATTATCTGATGACAAAATACTCCCTTTTATTCTTTATTGTAATGCTTTTCGTATTTACAATTGATTCTTGCAAACAAAAGCCGGTGGATGAAAAACAATTGATAAGAGATAAGATCACAATCCGGACTTTGGGTTTGGCTTATATGGAAGAGAATAAATTGGAAGAGGCTGAGGCTGAGTTTTTAAAGCTCATTGATATTGCACCTGATGAAGCCTTGGGACACGCTAATCTGGGATTGGTTTATCTCAGAATGGACAATTATAAAAAATCCATAAAGCAACTTGATGAAGCAGTAAAAATAGAACCTAAAGATCCCGGCATTAGATTGATCAGGGCTAAGGCTTTTGATCTTAACAATGATACTGAAATGGCGATTGATGAATTGGAGAGCACATTACAATTTGCTCCAAAGGACGCCAAAGTATTATATCAATTGTCTGAATTATATGCTAAAATTTTAGATGATGATGCCAATACAGCCAGAGTTAAATATCTATCTAAAGTTGTGGAAGTTGCTCCGGGTAATATTGTTCCACGGCTACAATTAATAGAAATTCTGATTCAAAATGGTCAGGATGATGAAGCACTTAAAAACCTTGAAGATATTGGACAATTATTTGCAGAATTCACACCGGATGCAGCTGATTTTTATAAAAAAACTATTAGTGCTTTGCACGATGGAAATACCGGTCAGGCAATGACTTCACTTTTGATTTTTCATAATTTTTTGAAACTTACCACACTTTATCAAGCGGGGATTAAAGAACTGAGAGGCCCGGGAGAAGCATTAATCGGATTTCCGGTAATTACATTTAGTGAGAGCACTTCTTCTTTTATCCAGGAAGGAGAGTCCTTGCTGGACGCTATGAAATTTACAGATGTGACATTGACAGCAGGCCTGGAGTTTGAAAACAATTTTATACCCGGTAGTGCTCACTTGTCTGTTGGTGATATTGATGAAGATGGTGACCAGGATATATATTTTGGAAGCAAGAAATCTGATGGAGAATATGTGCATTATTTGATGATCAATGATTTTGGAATGTATAAGGATTCGGGAAGTGAAGCAGGGTTGGATCACACCGGCAATGAGCAATATTCTGCACTAGCAGATTATGATAATGACGGACATCTCGATTTGCTAATTCTCAAGGAAAACGGATTGATACTCTACAGAAATGAAAGTGAGCGAAAATTTGATGAGGTAACTAGTAATGCATTTGATAAGGTAAAAGAAGTTAGCGGTCAAAAGGCAATATTTTTTGATGCAGATCATGAGGGAGATTTGGATGTATTTATTGGAGGGTCAGGGGACAGACTTCTTATAAATAACTCGGAGGGTGTTTTCGATGATTTTACTGACAACATGGGTTTTGGAAATAATGCAAGTTCAACGAAAGATGTTGCTTTTGGAGATTTTGACGATGATGGAGATATAGATTTATTCATCGCTAGGGAAGATGGAAATAACATATTGTATTCAAATTTGCGGCAGGGAAAGTTTGCAGATATTACTGCCAAAACAGGAATTAAATCTATGTCAAGCTCTGGAGCTGTCGCTGTGGGAGACTACAATAATGATGGGTATTTAGATATATTCATTGGGTCAACAGATGGCTCAGCATACAGATTATATAAAAATAAGTCCGATGGAACTTTTGAAGAAGACACAGAATCCAATGCCATCTTTGAAATGCTAAGAACTGTCAAATGCCATGATGTCACATTTCTGGATTTTGATAATGATGGGCATCTCGACATTCTGGTAGTCGGCGAAGGAAGGAGTGAAGGTTCTCAAGGCATATTTCTTCTTCACAATGATGGTCAGAAAAAGTTTGAAGACGTAAGCAGAATATTACCACAAGACTTTACCGGTGGCACTCAGGCCGTTACGGCAGATTACAATGAAGATGGAGACCTGGATCTTTATATTGCCGATCTTGAGGGAAGGCTGAGACTCTTAAGAAATGATGGAGGTAATGGCAATCACCATTTAAAAATCAAATTAGTAGGCCTTAGATCAGGGAGTGGTAAAAACAATCATTTTGGTATTGGTGCAAAAGTAGAAGTTCGTGCTGGCGATTTGTATCAAATGCAGGTTGTTACCTCTCCAAACGTATATTTTGGTATGGGCAGCCACACAAAGGCAGATGTGGTACGGATACTTTGGACAAATGGAGTACCGCAAAATATATTTTTCCCGGATAGCGATAGAGATCTGATTGAAGAGCAAGAGCTGAAAGGAAGTTGTCCATTTCTTTACACATGGAATGGAGAGAAATATGTATTTGTAAAGGATATGATGTGGCGAAGTGCCCTGGGAATGCCACTGGGTATTATGGGAGGAAAAACAGCTTATGCCTTTGCTGACGCCTCAGAAGAATACCTAAAAATCCCAGGTGATCTCCTACAAGAAAAAGATGGCAAATTGTCCGTACAAATTACTGAAGAACTTTGGGAAACGATTTATTGTGACGAGATCAAACTGATTGCGGTGGATCATAGGGCCACAACTGAAATATATGTTGATGAGAAATTTGCAGCTCCACCATATTCAAAATTAAAAATTTATAATGTCGAGGATCACTATTTACCAAAGTCTGCTATCGATGGAAAAGGAAATGACTTGCTGGAACTGATCAGTAAAAAAGACGATAATTATGTATCAAATTTCCAGAGAGCAAAATATCAGGGTGTGACAGAGATGAAGGATTTGATCTTGGATTTGGGGAATATATCCGACACCAAAGACCTGCACTTGTTTTTGAACGGGTGGATATTTCCCACTGATGCCAGTATCAATGTAGCCTTGTCGCAATCTGAAGCGATCATGTTAAAATCTCCATCTCTGGAAGTAATCAACAAAAAAGGCCAATGGGAAGAAGTGATTTCGAGCATTGGTTTTCCGAGTGGTAAGAACAAAACTGTAATTGTTGACCTGTCAAATAAATTCTTCTCCAATGATCGAAAAGTGAGGATACGGACTAATATGGAAATCTATTGGGATTACATCTTTTTTGCAAAAGACAATGTCAAGCAAAAATCCAGGCAAACAGAATTGCGACCGGAATTGGCCGACTATCATTATCGCGGTTATTCAAAATCATTTAGAAAAGGTGGCAGATATGGTCCGCACTGGTTTGACTATGATGGTGTGACCACCGGACAAAAATGGAGAGATTTGAAGGGCAACTATACCAAATATGGAGATGTGACTGAGTTGTTGCAGAAAGCAGATGATATGTATATAATCGCCAATGCCGGAGATGAGACTACCATCACTTTTGATGCTACAACTCTACCCAAAATCCAGGATGGATGGAAGCGTGATTACCTGATTTATAGCGTCGGTTGGGTAAAAGATGGTGATATCAATACTGCTCTTGGGCAAACGGTGGAACCATTGCCATTCCATGGCATGAGCGTTTACCCCTATGGAGATAATGAGTATTATCCGGATACTGAAAAACATAGAGCCTATCAAAAGGAATACAATTTACGCAAAGTTGGAACCGAGGAGTTTAAAGCTTGGCTTAGATCAAAGTAGCAACTCAGTATATGACAACTACAAGAACAACTGACTTCTACCTAAATTGATGTCTATTTTATAGGGTGTACGACAAAATTTCCTTTTCACCCCTAAATCCCCTGAAGGGGACCACCGAAAAGTTCATTTTTTTGCTCCCCTGCCTACCGGACAGGCAGGCTTTAGGGTTAGGGGTGATATAAAAAAATGAACTTTTAAGGCTTTAGGAATTTTGTCGTACACCCATTTTATGGCAAATAGTCAGATCGGCATCAGGTTATTTTACTTGCCTGTCGGGCAAACACTTATTGATAAGTGTTACAGTTTTGCGATATATTCTAAAATCACCAGATCACATCGGTAGCAAGGCCACCGAAATAGTGCTGTGAGTCATCTTAACAAGCTCCTTTCTAAATTTGTTTCTTAAATAGGAAACCTCTAATTTTACATGAAAACAGCGAATGGACAAAAAAAATTCAAAGTTGTTTTTTGGGTGAAGCAATTGATTTTATGGAATCGCTTGATGATAAAACCCAGAAGAAAATTTATTACAATGCTCGAAAAGCTCAATTAGTTAACGACCCTGAATCATTCAAGAAATTGAATGAATTTATATGGGAGTTTCGAACCTTGTTCAATAAAAAGCATTATAGATTTTTCGCATTTTTGGACAAATCACAAAACAATGAAACTCTAGTCTTGGCAACACATGGGTTTTTAAAGAAAACACAAAAGACTCCAAAAAGTGAGATTAAGAAAGCAGAAGATATAAGAAAAGCGTATTTTGAACTAATAACAAAAAGAGGTGAAAAACGATAGATTGAGAACAAAAAGTCTGGACGAAATGATAGATATGCATATTGGCGTAGAGGGAACAGGAAAACGAAATGCATTTGAAGAAGAGTTGCGCTTAGATATTTTAGGACAGACCATTAAAAAAATTAGAGAAGAGAAACACATGACACAAGCTCAGTTGGGAGAATTAGTTGGTGTGAAAAAGGCGCAAATATCAAAAATTGAAAACAACTTAACTGACGCAAGATTTGAAACAATATTAAAGGTGTTCAGAGGTCTCAATGCTAAGATTAACTTTAATGTAGAAATAATGAATCAGAATGTATCTTTAAGATAGAATAATATCAGTTCCCATAATACTAAGCCAAATAGTCAAAATACCCTGTGAAAATCAAGCACTTTATAGACAGGCTCTAATTAAAATTGTCGAAAATTACCCCCCCAGAAGAATCGGTTCTGGCTCCTGTAACAGATTTTAAAGTATTGACTTTATTGAGGGTTCTCAATAGACCAAGAAAAGCAAATATTATTGCTTCCTTAAAATCCACTGTTTGAACTTCGGGAATAATCACCTCAATTTTCCCCTGTGACTTTGATGCTATTAAGTCGATCAAGAAGGTATTTTTTGCACCGCCCCCAGTGATAAGCATTTTTGGGACTATGGATTTTTCAGAACTAATAAAATTCAGCTCCAATGAATGATTTATTTGTTCTGCAATGTGATGGCAAAATGTATTTAACAAGTTGGCAGATGTGTCGTCTTTAAGCAATTGAAAAATATTTTCATCAACCCACTCAATGCCCAATGACTTGGGAGGTTTTTGAGAATAATAGTCTAATATATTTAGTTTTTCTAATAGCTTTTGATTTGTAACTCCCGATTTGGCTATTCTCCCACCATCATCAAACGGAAGATCCAATCTATTTGCCAATTTATTGAGAACCGTGTTTACAGGACAAATATCGTAGGCAATACGCTGCCTTTTTTTGTCAAACGATATATTGGAAAACCCTCCGAGGTTTAAGCATATTTCAAAATCTTCAAAAAGTAATTTATCTCCAATAGGAACCAGCGGGGCTCCCTGGCCACCAAGCGCCACATCCAGGGAGCGCAAATCACTTACTGTTTTAATACCTGTTGCAAGCATAATTTGGTTTCCACAGCCAATTTGATGTGTAAGCCCTTCTTCCGGTTGATGAAAAATTGTATGACCGTGAGATACAATCAACTCAGGATTGATACTATTGGTTTGATTAAATTCCTTCACACGTGCGCCAATCCATTTGCCATATTGTATGTCTATTTTTTTTAATTCCAACGCACTCATTTTGTTTGCCTGATTGAGCTTGGTAAACCACTCGGTGTCATAATTTATAGATTGGCAATGAATTACTTCAAAAGTCCAACTTTCTTCATTGGAAAATCTCACATAAGCAATGTCAAGACCATCCAAAGAAGTTCCGGACATCAATCCTACAACATCATATTTTTGCATAAATTCGTGTTTTAGAAAACCTCTAATAATTCAATTTCTATCCTCTGAAAATAATCATATTACATTGATAAACTCGCTATCAGTTGTAGAGGATAGTCATCTTAATTTTAGAGGTGCTACACCAAATTGATATAATATATTTAATTTTGGTGGCAGTAAATAAATAGATTTTAGTTTTATATATCACCAGCAGTTTTGAATATATGTATTGATATTGGAAATACAAATGCCAAACTTGGCTTTTTCAGTGGTAATAAATTATTGGACGTAAAGCCAAATGTGGCAGATAGGCAGATAATAAAGATTATTAAAGAAAATAATCCTGAAAGAATAGTCATAGGATCCGTAAGAAAAGGAATTGGCGAAATAGTAAAAAGATCAGTGAAAATTGCCAATACAATTGTTATAAATCATTTGACCCCAATCCCTATCAACATTCTTTACGATACACCAAAAACCTTGGGTATTGACCGAGTAGCAGCAACTGTTGGAGCAGCATATCTATTTAAAAATCAAAATTGTCTTACTATTGATCTGGGCACTTGTATTACTTACGATTTTGTAGATAAATCTGGCAATTATCTTGGCGGTGGGATTTCGCCGGGTATAGATATGAAATTAAAAGCAATGCATAAGTTTACCGCTAAGCTACCAATTGTCGCCTCACAACCTGCTGTAAATCTAGTTGGAAAAACCACCAAACAGTGTATGCTGAGCGGTGTGATTAACGGAACAATAGCTGAAGTTGATGGAATAATAGACCAGTATCAACAATCTTTTGATGATTTGAACATTATATTCTGTGGGGGCGATGCAATTTTTTTTGAATCTAAAATAAAAGATCACATCTTTGCAAACCCAAATTTGGTTTTAATCGGTCTTAATCAAATTTTGAGGTATAATTTGAATGATTAAAAAACTTATTTTTTCTTCTTTACTCTTGTCTGTGATTGCGATAGACAGTTTTGCGCAAAGTGCTGCGAGTCCATATTCTATCTTTGGAGTAGGAACACTCTCCGGTAAAGGCTTGACTTACCATAAAAATATGGGTGGGTTGGGATTAAGCAATGGTAAGCCATGGATATTAAATACCGTGAACCCTGCAATGCTACCCATGAACTCCTTTTCTACTTTTGATGCCGGACTTTATACTGAACAACGAACTCTCAATACTTCTGAATTAAGCCAAAGCAATGTTAATGGAGGTTTAAGCTATCTCACCTTTGGTTTTCCTTTAAAAGCTGGAAAATGGACAATGGCCTTTAGTCTGATGCCTTATAGCAATGTCTCTTATAATATAACTACTGCTGGGAAAGTAATAAATCGTGAGCAGGCGAGTGCAAATTATCAATACAAGGGTGATGGTGGTTTAAATCAGGTAAGCTTGAGCAGCGGGTGGCAGATCATACCAAAATTTCTGTATTTAGGAGGACGAATTGGTTATACATTTGGTACTGTTGAAGACGAATCAATAATTAGTTTGAATGAGCTCAGGTTTATAAATGAAGATGATTCAATTGGTGTACCTAAAGTATTTAAAGCTTCGAAATTTTACAGATCATCAAGATATTCTGATTTAGTTCTGGAAGGTGGATTGTACATGAAAAAGAAAATTGGCAAAAAATTGGAAGCTAATCTTGGAATAATTTACGAACTGGCAAGCAATATGAATACCAAACGTGACGAGCGAATAGAAATAATCGAGAACAATAACCCTTTTCCGCCAACTGATACTATTTTTTTTAATGATAAAGGAAATACATTTTTACCTCAAAAAATTGGAGGTGGCATTAGTCTTACTAAAGAATATAACTGGACAATTGGCATTGATTTCTATTCAAGAAATTGGGCTCAATATAAATCAGATTTTGGTACTGAGCAGGAACTAACTCAAAGTTATGAAATAATATTAGGAGGAGAATTTACTCCCGACTTTCTTTCAGTAAATAGCTATTTGAAGAGAGTGACTTATCAGTTTGGGTTTAACTATGAGCAAACTCCAGTAAAAATTAATAATACCAACATTAATGACTTTGGTATAAATTTTGGATTATCTTTACCTGTAGGCAATGCATCTATATTTAATATCGGATTCAAGTATGGACAATTAGGAACCACTTCAGGAGGTTTAATCAGAGAAGATTACTTTAATTTAAATCTGGGAATGACATTCAATGATCGCTCCTACGGTTGGTATAGAAATCAACGAAAGTTTGACTAAAACTATAACTATGAAAGCTAAAATTTTTTTTATTGGATTAATCGGAACATTAATCTTTAGTACTGCAAATGCGCAATGGAATTGGCCTGATGATAGAGCAAAAGCAGAAGAACAAAATGCCTTGTACACAGATAGCCACAAACAAGGCAATTATAGAGTTGCAGCAAATCATTTGAGCTGGTTATTGGTAAATGTCCCAAACCTTAATAAGTCTATTTACATAAATGGCGTAAAAATTTATAAAGGATTAGCTACAGAAGAGACCGACAAAGCAAAAAAAATAGTTTTTCAGGATTCAGTTCTTACGCTTTACGATCTACGAATCAAATATTTTGGAGATGAAGAAAAAGTATTGAATAGAAAAGCATTGGACGCATACAAATATTATTATAAAGACAAAGCCCGATATGAAGAACTTTATTTACTTTTTAAAGGCACATTTGAATTAAATGGAAATAAGGTAATGTACATGAATTTACTCCCTTATATGGATGTAATACGAAGGTACAAGTTATCAGGAGGTGATATCTCCGATGAACAAATTCTTGAAAATTATGCTGAGATAGTAAGAATTACAACATATAAAATAGAGGTTGTTAAGAAAAATGTTGAAAAATTAAAAGATATTCTAGATAAAGTAAATAACCTTTTGGTTCAAACTATTGATGTAGATTGCGATTTTGTGGAGGGAACGTTGGGGCCAAAACTTGATGCAGAACCAGAAAACTTAAAGCTAGCAAAAAACATATTAAGACTCTCATTTGCCGGAAAATGTATGGATTTGAAAGTAGCAATGGACGCTGCAAAAACCGTTCAGAAAAATGAACCAAGATTTGCATTGGCCAAATTAATCGGACAATCTGCTGCGGCAAAAAAAGATTATGATACAGCGGTTAAATATTATGAAGAAGCCATTGAATTAACAGAAGATAACACCAAGATCGGTGAGTCTTATTACACACTTGCAGTCATTCAATCCAATTTAGATCGTTATGTTAGTGCTCGTGATTATGCAAGGAAAGCTGTTGCCGCTGACCCTACCCTAAAAAATGCTTATAAACTTATCGGAAACCTTTACTACAATAGTTTTAATAATTGTAAAAAAGGAGAAAATCCAATTCATGACAAAGCAGTATATATTGCAGCATATGAGATGTTTAGGCTTGCTGGTGATAGTGCCGGAATGAGCAGGGCGAAAGCTCAGTTCCCAAGAATGGAAGAAATTTTTACATGGAACATGCAAGTAGGAGACACTTATAAAGTTGGATGCTGGATCAACCAAACAGTTAAGATTCAAAAACAATAAAGTATAAATTGCAAAAAGGCGGTCTTTGAGTTCCTCAGGCCGCCTTTTTTTGTTTAAAAACTAAGGAGCAAATAGTAAGGTTATATTATTAAATTCGTTAATTCTACAATGAATAATTAATGCTTTTACCAAAAATGAAAATTAAGATCATTGTATTCAATTTTATTTTTGCTATCTCACTTTTATTCAGTTGTGGACCAAAATCAGAAGAGATCGTTGAAATTCAAGAGTATGTAGGTCCGATTTTTGAAATCGGTAATGCAATTACTTATTATTCTGATTCAGCCATAGTAAAAATGAAAATGCATGCGCCAATGCAATTCGTTTTTGGTAACAGTGACAGAGAATTCCCAGAGGGCTTATTCATGGAGTTCTTTGATAAAAATGGTGATCCTACATCTACTCTCAAAGCTGACTATTGTTACTATACAAAAAAAGAAGATCTGTACAAAGCCACAGGTAATGTGGTTATTGAAGAAATCAAAACTAAAGATAGGCTTGATACCGAAGAATTATTTTGGAATCTAAAAAAAGAAGAGGTATTTACAGACAAATTTGTAAGGATAGAAAAGGATGGTGAGCTTCATATTGGAGACGGATTGGAAGCAAAACAAGACTTTTCATATTGGAAAATATTGAATTCAAAAGGTACTATTTCTCTTGAGGAGGAATAATGCATCGTCTCTTACTATTTGGCAATATGATCCAAAATAAATCATAGAACTCATCAATTGTTTATATTTAGTGTCTCGAAGAAAACACCTCAAAATTAAAAATGCTTGAAGTTAATTATTTAATTATAGTGATTGTCTCCTTGGCATTATCGGCATTTTTTTCAGGAGTGGAAATAGCCTTTATCACATCCGACAAGCTGCACATAGAACTACGCAGCAAGCAGGGTCACTTATCTGATAAAATATTGTCTATTTTTTTAAAAAAGCCATCCAGATTTATCACAGCAATTTTAATTGGAAATAATTTGACTCTGGTAATTTATGGCATTTTCATGGCATTTTTACTTGAACCTATTATTGCAGGCAGCCTTCCGGATATTCTAAATAATGAATTCTCTATTTTCTTTTTTCAAACCATTGTAGCAACATTCATAGTTTTGATTACGGCAGAATTTTTACCCAAAAGCTTGTTTTTAATCCAGCCAAACAAGATGCTTTCCTTTCTTGCTATTCCAATATTGATATTTTACACAGCCTTTTTTCCCGCAGTTTGGGTAATAGTTAATCTTTCTAAAGTTCTTATTGAAAAGGTGTTGGGGCTGGAATTTTCTGAAGATAAGCCTGTATTTGGATTGGTCGATTTAAACCAATACATAAAAAAAATGATTGATGTGCAGGCTGACGAATCAAAGCATCAAGTTGACGCCAAGATATTTACCAATGCTTTAGAGTTTAAAAGTGTAAATGTAAGAGATTGCCTTGTGCCCAGAACTGAATTGGTAGCTGTTAATGTTGAAGATACAATTGATGAATTAAAAACAGCATTTGTAGAAAGTGGTTTTTCTAAGGTACTAGTTTATAAAGAATCCATTGATCATATTATTGGATATTGCAATTCTATAGAACTATTCAAGAAACCAAATAAATTGACTGAGATCCTTTTGCCAATAAAAATTGTTCCCGAGACAATACCGGCAAATGAATTAATGATTCAATTTATTGCCGAGCGAAAAAATGTTGCCCTGGTAGTAGATGAATATGGAGGCACTTCAGGTATTGTCACGATCGAAGATATAATAGAGGAAATCTTTGGCGAAATTCAAGATGAGCATGATGAAGAAAATCTGTTTGAACAAAAAATTGATGACGACAATTTTATCTTTAGCGCAAGACATGAGATAGATTATCTTAATGACAAATATAATTTTCTATTGCCAGAAGGAGATTATGAAACTCTGGGCGGTCTAATACTGGCAATAACAGAAGATTTCCCTGAAAAAAATGAACAGATCGAACTAAATCAATTTCTATTTACAATTGAAAGTATCGAAGAAATACGCATTGAAAATATACGACTTACCATTAAAAAGTAGGAGATAAAAGAGATGGTCAAAAATTTATTAAGGGTAAGTTGTTTGCGAAGTAAGATGACTGGAATAACTTTGTGGTAAAGTATGTTTATTCTCCAATGAAAATGACCCCTGAAAATATTCACATAATTTATGAAGACAATCATTTATTGGTTATCAATAAACCCGCCGGTCTATTGGTTCAGGGAGACGCTACCAGAGATGAGACACTTCTTGATATCGGCAAAAAATACATCAAACAAAAATACAATAAGCCGGGAAATGTATTTCTTGGAGTAGTACATCGGTTAGACAGACCTGTGAGCGGTGTGATACTGATGGCCAAAACTTCCAAAGCTCTTGAGCGCCTCAATAAGCAATTTAGAGATCGTAAGATTTATAAAAAATATTGGGCAATTGTAAAAAGAAGACCTAAAAATGAGAAAGACAAGCTTGTGCATTGGTTGGTGAAAAATCGAGATAAAAATGTCGTCTCGGCATACAATAAGATGACTGAAGGAAGTTTAAAGGCAGAACTCAACTATGGAGTTGTGGGAAAGCTCAACGATCATTATCTATTGGAAGTTAATCCTGTAACAGGTCGCCCGCATCAGATTAGGGTTCAGCTGTCATCAATAGGAAGTCCTATAAGAGGAGACTTAAAATATGGTTTTCACAAACCCAATGCTGATGCCAATATTAACCTTCATGCGCGGGAAATAATTTTTAATCATCCTGTAAAGAATGAAAAGATGAGATTGACAGCTCCACTACCAGAAAATGATTTTTGGGAGCAATTCTTAACGCTGGATAAGGTTAAAGTAAAAGACAAAGATATTGGTAGAATTGTTTAGCTTACAAGAAAAATGCAAATTCATTCCATAATTTGCTTTACAACTTTTACGATTGTTCCCATATAATTTTACACAACCTGAATGACTACTCGTTGGATTATTAATGATGAAGTTGATGAAGAAATCATTGCTCAACTATCGAGTGAGATCAATATAAATTCCACAGTAGCAAAAATTCTTATTCAAAGAGGCGTCACTGATTTTGACCTTGCAAAAGAATACTTTCGTCCCACTTTAGACCAGCTACACGACCCATTTCTTATGCGAGATATGACCAAGGCCATTGGTCGCATAAAAACTGCAATTGAGCAAAATGAAAAAATATTAATATATGGCGATTACGATGTAGATGGCACAACATCTGTAGCATTGGTCTATGGGTTTTTAAGTAACTTTTATCCTCATATTGATTTTTACATTCCCGATAGATATAAAGAGGGTTATGGCGTTTCGAAAGAAGGAATTGATTTTGCCGGTGAAAATAATTTTAGCCTGATCATCACATTAGATTGCGGTATCAAGGCAATTGGAATGACCGATTATGCAAATACTCTGGGCGTTGACCTCATTATTTGCGACCATCACCTGCCTGGTGATATCCTGCCAAACGCGATTGCCATCCTTGATCCTAAATTGAACGATTGCCCCTACCCTTTTAAAGAACTTTCGGGATGTGGCGTTGGCTTCAAATTGATTCAGGCATTTTGCCTTGATTTTGGTTATGATCCTGATTTATTATTTGACTACCTCGATCTTGTGGCAGTAAGTATTGCTGCTGATATTGTACCGGTGGTAAATGAAAATAGAGTTCTGGCATTTTATGGCTTAAAGAAACTCAACGAAAATCCACGACCAGGCTTGGAAGCACTAATTAAACTTTCCGGTAATCGAAAAAAAATAAATATTTCCGGAATTGTTTTTGGCATCGGACCTCGTATCAATGCTTCCGGAAGAATTGATCACGCCAAAACAGCTGTAGAATTAATGCTCGCTGAAAATAGTGAGGTTGTAGAACCTCTTGCCAAAAGTCTGGATGTGAAAAATTTGGCCAGAAGAAGCTTTGATAGCACAATTACAGCTGAGGCTCTGGAAATGATCGAAAGTGGAAATAAAGATGCTAAATCTACTGTCTTGTATAAAGATGACTGGCATAAGGGCGTGATAGGTATTGTAGCCTCAAGATGCATCGAAAAATTTTATCGACCTACTATCATTCTTACCAAATCCAATGGCAAAGCAACTGGCTCGGCAAGATCTGTAAATGGTTTCAATGTTTATAAAGCAATTTCTGAGTGTTCCAATTTGCTTGAGCAATATGGTGGGCATATGTATGCCGCCGGCCTGACAATGGACATAAAAAATGTTGATGCTTTCAAGGAAAAATTTGAACAGGTTGTGTCAGATGAAATTTCCGAGGAGCAATTGATTCCTCTAATCAATATTGATTGCAATCTTGATTTGAATAAAATCGATTATATATTTTATAATTTACTGGAGCAAATGGAACCTTTTGGTCCGGGAAACATGCAGCCGCTTTTTGTTACTACGCAATTGCATGTGACAAAACGACCACGAATTCTAAAAAATCTACACCTCAAGTTTAGCGTAAAACAAAATGATGAGGATGACTTCAAAGAAGTTATTGGTTTTGGATTAGCTGAATATTATGATCTAATCGCCAGTGGCATGCGATTTAGTATGGCTTATTATATTGAAGAAAATGATTACCTGGGCAACAAGTCTCTGCAATTACGGGCAGTTGATATCAGGTTTGACTAGTGGCACTTCTGGCAATCATTTCATCACAACCCTTTAAAAAACTTCCATATTTCCTTACTTGCATCAAAGTCCTTTGAGGTTTTTCCGATTGATTTCTCTCCTCGATATTGCCGGCCACCTGGCCATGTATGGCCTCCGCCATTTACAGTAATCAGCACTACCCTTGCTCCTTGCTCACAATGGTAATACATAAATTTTTCTGACCTGGTTTCATCAAATAAATTTGTGTTGGAAACATCTTTTTTTGTGTGCTTTCCCTTGCAATTACGCTCTTCCAGCCAAAAATTAATTGTCTCTTCTGTGGCAAGAATGCTCCCTTGCCTCATGTCTCTATCAATCATTTCGCCACCTTCATAAGGCATCACAGGATCTTGGGTACCGTTTATCATCATTAATGATACTGTGCTGTCTGTGCTGCAATTGACAAGTTGGTCCAGCGCCAGAGAAGCCGAAACGACAGCAATGCCCTTGATTCTGTCCGATAATTCGCACGCCAATCTAAAGCTCATAAATCCTCCATTTGACATCCCTGCAATAAATATTCGATTGGGATCTACCCGAAAACTATCAATACCATATTTTATTACATTATCAATAAACCCCACATCATCAATATTGAGATGGTGCGAAAGAGAAATCGAATCTTCCCTGCCATCGTTCCAAAATTTATTGATGCCTTCGGGATATCCGATAATGAAACCATTTTGATCTGCCTGCTTATTAAAACCCTGTCTAGTAAGTCTTGCCATGCTTTCGGGAGTCTCCTCTTCCTTGTGAAGGACCAATATCAAACTACGCTTCTTTCTCTTAAGCTTTTTTGGGATGTAAAATCGAGTTCTTCGAAGATACTCATCATGCATAAATTCAACCTCCTTATTGCCGGGAGGGATATCAGTCGGCGGACTAACACACCCCACAACAAATGAAATCAGCAATGCAAATAAGATTAGATTATTTATATTCAATTCGGCTTCATTTGAATAAAAGTGAATTTATGGCATTCTATATAAAAACCTGATCATTACTCATTTTATTCTTTTGAATATTAAAATTCTTTCAGAAATAATTAATACAACCATAGCTTGATAGCCAAAGCAATAACAGTAATAGTGAGAAATATTTTTATTGTCTTATCGCCCATATTTACTGACCATCTACTTGCAAACCAAGCACCTGTAGAATTACCAATAGCCAACACCCCGCCATAAAGCCAGTTGATTTTCCCTTCATAAATAAACATGGCAAGTGCTGCGATGGTATAAATCAAGATTACAAAAACTTTTATGCTATTGGTTTTTACCAGGCTAAATCCATGAAGAGCTGTCAAGGCTCCAATGATCAGAAACCCAACTCCCGCCTGGATAAATCCTCCATAAATTCCTATAAAGAAAAATGCAAATCCTTCAACAATCTTTGTAGCCAGATTTGTAGTTTTTGGTTTTACGGTTTTTGGTTTTGCAATTCCCGAGATGGTGATTAATACTACAAAAACCATAACTACAGCCAAAATTTTATTAAATAATGCACCTTGAATATCAATAGCCAATTTTGCACCTATCAGCGCCCCTACCAAAGCATATACCCCAAGTAAAAAACTTAATTTAAAATCCGTAACGCCCTTGCTCTTAAATCCAGCAACGGCAAATATATTTTGCGAGAAGATGGCAATGCGATTAGTTGCATTCGCCACCACTGGTGGAAGGCCTAAAAATATTAAAATGGGCAAGCTCAGTAATGATCCTCCACCGGCTACCACATTGACAAACCCAGCAATTAATCCAACAAATAGAATTGTCAAAACATTGAATAAATCCACAGATATATAATTTATATTTTTATTATTGGTAAATCTACCAAAAGAAAAATAGAGATATCTGCTTATGAAAAGTGTTTGTGTATTTTGTGGTTCGAGTATGGGTAAGCAAGCGATTTATAAAAATGCTGCCTATGATTTGGGCAAAAAAATTGCCCGGGAAAATTTTAGCTTGATTTATGGCGGAGGCCGTGTGGGGCTTATGGGTATTTTGGCAAATGCGGTACTAGAGCATGGAGGTCAAGTAATTGGTGTTATACCCGAGTTTTTATACAATCATGAACTTGGTCACGATGGTGTTTCGGAGCTGATCATCGTTGATAGCATGCACGAGCGCAAGAAAAAAATGGCCGATTTGGCAGATGGATTTATAGCAATGCCGGGCGGAATTGGTACTTTGGAAGAGCTATTCGAAATATTTACATGGGCTCAATTGGCATTAATTAAAAAACCGGTAGCGATATTTAATGTAAATCACTTTTATGACAACATCATGGAATTATTACATAAAATGTCCGAAGAGGGCTTCGTAAATATCGAAACAGTTGCATCACTAATCAGCTCACAAAATATCCAGGAACTATTTGATACGATGAAGGCATTCAAATTTATTGAAAACCCAAATAGGTTTAGGTTTGATCGTACATAATAAAATTATTTCTTTGCGAACAACGAACAGTTTCATTATTAATAACCTTGCCATAGTGCATAAATTACAGCTCAATGAAAAAAATTATCATTTTACTATGTTTCTGCTTGACTTTTAGCTTTTCTAATGCACAAGATTTAAGTGTTCTTTTCGGAAAAGTGAGCTCGTCTGTTGTGCAAATACAGACCAAAGAAAAAGAGATTGTTGGCAGTGGGAAGACAAGGCAAACCGTAACAGCACAAGGTATTGGGTCAGGAGTACTAATTTCTGCGGATGGGCTTATTCTCACAGCTGCTCACGTGGTGCAAACTGCTGAAGATGTAAAAGTTATATTCAACAACAATGAGGTAATTCCAGCAAAAATAATTGCGACAGAGCCAACTGCCGATGTAGCATTGATAAAATTGGTATGGCCTCCTACTTACAAAAATCTTCACATCCCGAAGGTGGCAGATTCTGACAAGGTGAAAACTGGCGAGCAAATATTTGTTGTTGGAAGCCCATATGGCTTAGCGCAATCGCTTTCTTCAGGATACATAAGTGGTATGCACGAAAAGAAAAGTATTTCTCATAAAATGACATTAATGCAATTTTTTCAAACAGATGCTGCTATAAATACCGGCAACTCCGGTGGGCCAATGTTCAATATGAAAGGGGAAGTTGTTGGCATAGTCAGTTACATTTTGAGCGAATCTGGTGGATTTCAGGGGCTTGGGTTTGCTGCTACATCCAATATGGCTACCAATTTACTATTAGACAATAAAGGTATGTGGTTTGGTCTTGATGCAGTTTTAGTGAGTGGCGAAATGGCTAAGATATTCAATCTGCCGCAAGGTGGGGGAATATTGATTCAGAAGGTTGTTGATTTATCCCCGGGAGGAATCATGGGACTTCAAGGCGGGAGATTAAAGATGGAGTTTGATAATCAAAAATATACAGTTGGTGGAGACATCATTCTTACCATTTTGGGTGATAAAGTAGAAAACCAAAATGATCTAATTGATTTGCAATTAAAAATCAAAAATTTAAAAGAAAAGGACATCATGAAATTAACTGTAATGCGTGCCGGTAAAATAATTGAATTGAATTATACTTTGCCTAAGAAATAGTGCTATTAAATTACCCTTCTTAATATTCGAAAATTTCCTATAACAAGCATTAATATTTCAAGCCCAATATTTCAATTTCTGTGGATTTATCATCTTAACTTCGTACATTGGAATAAATAATTTGTCTTTTGATTCTAATCAATTTTTAAGTTATTAATCCAATTTATATTATGAGAAATACCAGTAAACTGGCTCCAGAGTGGTGGGATTATACTACGCTCGACAAAGGGCTTTTAGATGACGCCGCAGCACTTTCAGTAAAAGATATTAGTCAATTATCCAGAGAAGGCTTTAAGGTCTCTATTTATGATACCATAGAAGAATTTTTTTTAGCCGAGGCCCTGGAATATATCAATGCCTGGCAGCAGGCTACTGAAAGCAACCCTGCCGGTATTTGTGGACCTATCGGTCCAACAGAACAACTTCCTCTGGTTGCTCAGTTAGTAAATGAATTGAATTTATCCCTAAAAAATTGTCATTTCTGGGGTATGGACGAATGGGTAATAAATGGGAAAGAAGTTTCCATGGACTTTTCTATGGGTTTTGCCAAAGCAGATATGGACATGTGTTTTAACCGCATCAAACCAGAATTGGCGATGCCAAAAGAAAACCTTCATTTTCCTGCTGTTGATGCTTCTGATTACATTGAAAGTTGGAACCAAGCCAGATGCATTTGTATGCAGGGTGGTCAGGGAGAAGTAAAGCACTGGGCTTTTAATGATCCTCCGAAACGTGAAGGAGCGTATAAAGACAATCCACCACCTCCAGAAGTTTATAGAAAATTAGGTACCAGAGTTGTTGATTTGCACCCACTTACCCTCATGCAAAATGCGCGGACATCCGGTGGAGGGGCTGTACAAAATGTGCCACATCAGGCCGTCACCGTTGGCCCGGCAGAAACCTGGAAAGCAGAAAATGTATCCATTTGGCATCCTGGGCATCATGACAATCCGTTTGGAATGAGATTGACAGCTTTGATGATATCAAAAGGAATTACAGATGCTGCAGTCCCCATGTCATTACTGGCCGATCACCCTAATGTCAAGTTTAACTATTTCCGAGGTGGAATAGGGGTTTGTGATGTAGAAATGCACTAATATGAAAAAACGTGTATTTGCAATAGCTGCCCACCCGGACGATATTGAATTTGGTATGAGCGGAACGCTGATTCTCCTTGCCAGGGCAGGTTGCGAAATTCATTATATGAATGTCGCCAATGGGTCTTGTGGAACAGCAGAATACGATACTGAAACGATTGTCGCCATGCGATTGGAGGAGGGTAAAAATGCTGCAAAAAGCATTGGAGCTAATTTCTATCCACCGATCGCTCCGGATTTAGGCGTATTTTATAATCAGGACTTACTGGCGAAATTAGGGTCAGTAGTAAGAGATGTCGCACCAGATATTCTATTGATACCCTCACCCCAGGATTATATGGAAGACCATACCAATACTTGCAGACTGGCCATCTCGGCAGCTTTCTCACGTGGAATGCAAAATTTTCAGGTTATTCCTACAATGGCTCCGGTAAGCAATGATGTGGTAGTATATCATGCGCAACCTCATGGAAACAGGGATGCGCTAAACCATCTTATTTATCCAGATATTTTTATCAATGTCAAAAATGTGATGGATGATAAAAAAGTCATGCTTGCCGAGCACAGAAGCCAAAAAGAATGGTTGGACAAAAGCCAGGGGTTTGATGCCTACTTGGAAATAATGAAAGATCTTGGAAAAGAAGTAGGTGAGCTGTCAGGAAAATGGGAATATGCAGAAGGCTGGAGAAAACACAGTCATTTGGGATTTTGTCAGGCAGACTCCGACCCATTGGCAGAATTACTTTCTGAATACTCTTGGGTAAAATAGAATTGCCGGACCATGCCGGATTTATTCCGGCATCTGTTAGCTACCAGTAATTATTGCCGCACTTGTTGCGGCATCTGTTGGCAATATCCACGAATCTATCCATAGAACTCCATCAAAAACCCAGTAATGAAATACCCTTCATTTTCCCAGTCTCATCCTGGGAGTATAAATTTGTAGAGAGACAAGTCTGATGATATTTGATAATTTGGTATGGCCTATTTATTTTACTGCTATGAGCAAGCAGGCCCCAGAACAAGTCTGGGGACTATCGAGGGGCAGCATTGCCGGACTTGTTCCGGCATCTGTCTGAGGTTCGCAAGAATTTCAGCTATTGAATTCCATCAAAATCCCAGTAAATAGCAAGCTTTTAATTTCACATGTTTGGAATATTTAATGTCTGGATTTTTACAGACAGCATTAATACTCAGGGCAGAATAGTATAATGATTGCTTTAAGGATTTAAAAATTCTTCTTAAAATATGATCTGCTTTGGTTGTTGATGATAAGTAAATTAACAAATGAAAACACCATCAATGCCAATAACGAAATCTTAAAAATAGGTGAGAGGTCAAATGAAAAGGACATTTTTTGAACAATATCTGTAAACACAGAAAAGTCAATATTAAAAATATTTTTATAAAGCTGCACGCTTTGTCCAGCACCGGCAGAGGTGCTTGCTAAAATTATAAATAGAATTAAGGAGGAAAACAAAAATGCCAGAATCTTCCAGGTGCTATTGCTGATAACAGGCTTGTACACAAAAACACTTGAAGCAGATTGTGCCTCAATATTTTTTATAATATTGTCTGTAAACCCAGCAGAAGGATTTTCTAAACCTGCTTCTTCAAACATTGATTTTATCGCCGGGTCTCTTTTTATTTTTTCCAAACTCATAATATATCAACGATTTCTTTCTTCAATATTTTTGTCAGTTCCAATAACAACTTTTTTCTCCCTCTATGCAAGAGAATTTTGATATTCGAACCGGTAAATCCTGTAATATCTTCTATTTCTTTGATGCTATTTTCATTTAAATAGAATAGGGTCATTGCCACACCTTCATCTACTTTTAGCCTGCTTATCGCTTCTGAAATAATTAGTTTGCGTTGCTTTTGATGCAATGCACTCAAACCATTTATTTCTACTTCACTTGTTTTATTGTCGACTATTGATTCGTCCAACGAATAACTTTCAATTTGCTTTTTTCTAAATCTTGAAATGGCAGTATTATAAATTATCTTATACAACCAGGTCGAGAATTTTGAATCTTGCTTAAAAGAACTTAAGGAATTATAGGCCTTCATGAATGAATCCTGAGTAATTTCCTCAGCATCTTCATGATTTTTCGATATCCGCAAAGCAAGGGTATAAGCCATACTTTTATGCTTTTCGACCAATTTCGCAAATGACAATAAATTTCCTTTTAAAACTTTATTTATATAAAAGCTATCTTCCTTATAATTCATTTTGTCATTAGACGCAGACTCCAATTAATAAGTTACAAAATAATTTTTATAACTATTCTGTAACCGATTTTATAGAGTTGGCGTCAAAGGTTTTGAAATAAGTTAAACCTTTAAAAATTGTAAAGTTATGATGTTAACGCAAATATTAGTCCCTTTAATTGTATTCGGAACCATCTTTGGAATTGTATATATATTTTTGACAACGAGAAACAAAGAGAGGTTGGCCTTGATAGAAAAAGGCGCAGATGCCAAGCTATTTAATTCCGGATCACCTTCGAAAAATACAGTAAGTATTGTTGTGTTAAATATTGCTTTTCTGGCCATTGCAATAGGTATTGGAATTCTTTTAGCCAAATTTATTAACGAACTTGGGCTGGATGAAGATATTGCTTTTTCTTCAATGATATTTATTTGCGGTGGCATTGGTCTTCTTACTGGCTTTTTTGTCTCAAGAAAAATAAAAGATGATATTAAGGAATAGATAGCGTATGGCTTGAGATATATACTTTTGAGCATTGCGTAAATGGCCTGAACTTCATAATGAGGTTCAAGCCATTTTTATTTTTTATCAATTAGACAAACAATTGCTATCAATTTGTTAATTTTAATAATCATTGTCCTAAGTCCACAGCAAATTGAAAAATAAGAAAATACATGTATTAAATTTTTATTCCTATAGGAATTATAAATATGTAATTTTTGCCTTTTTCTTTATTTTATCTATCCACGCATCAGCTTCCTCCAGTGATACAGACGACATTAATACTGGCATAGAACAAGACAAACCAACTGACAAAAAAATTAATCATAATTTTTACCTCGGAGCTAAACTTGGCGTGGTGTTTTTGATTGGCGTGGAATTGGAATATATTCTACAAACCAAGGAAGTAAATAGATTTTATCTTGCAGCTTCTGTGCAATCTTCTGTGATATTCAATTCGGCTAATGCTGGCGGAGGAATATTTCTTGGGAAAACAGGACTGGCCGTGGGGTGTAGATACCATCATTTGTTGTGGCTTGAAAGCGAAAAAGAGAGCAATATAGAACCGGGCTACGGGCCTGAGGTAATCTGGACAAAAACCGTAGGAACGAAATATGTCATCAATCTACATGCAGGAGGCATCATTACAAAAAATACATTTTTCCCAGATATTTCATTTGGCTTGTTTATACCACTAAATAAATAGCATTTAATTCCCAGGTATGCGGTGGCAGGTTTATTCTGCCCGCCTGCCGGACGAGGCAGGAGATTTGTTTGCTGTCTGATACTATTAAATAGTACGCAGACCTCGCAACAGGCGAGAGGATTATCGACATTAAAGACACTTCATTAGCAGACTTACTACACAATTTCTACCACCTTTTTTGATTTTGCAGATTCATAGCACGCCGCAATAATTTTTTGATTCCGAATACCACTTTGAATGTCAATATCGAGATCCCTGTCTTCAAGAATGGCCAGGCTAAAATCTTCAACTTCTGATTCATAGGTATTGATCGGAGTAGGATTTATTTCCAGGCCGGAAGAGGCACTTCTTTCTTGCTGGGCACTATATGAAGAATCGTCATTTTCAAGAAAGGCAAATAGGTGATTTGTCCTAAATAATAACCTACACCTTCGCCACGAAGTACGTTTGCAAGATTCCAAATCTTTGATATGATGTTGAACCTGTCATTTATTTCTATTTAATACACTAATTACTAATCGTTTTACCGTTTCCATTTCTTCCGGTTTACTTGAAGCAATAAAAAGGGTTAAACTCGCCAAAGTGTCGTTGCTAATTATGGGTTGATTTTGGGTATTAAATAGCATATTATTTTGCTGTAAAAATTTCAAAAAGCAAGCTGCTGCTATTCGTTTATTGCCATCTACAAACGAATGATTCTTTATTATTAGATATAAAAGCATAGCTGCTTTTTCTTCAAGGGTTGGGTAAAAATCTTTTTCTCCAAACCCTTTTTCTATTTGAGCTACAGAACTTTGAAAACTTTTATCCTTTTCTTTACCAAATAAACCCGAATAAAATTCCGTTGACATTTGATTGATGAGTATTTGATAGTCATCGAGACTTGAATATTGCGCTTCTTTTATGGTTAAACCTTTGGTGTCCAATTGTTCGTGATCGTAATCATCTAACAAGCTTAAACCTTTTGAAAAAATGGATAACCATTCATTATCAACTGTTTTTTCCTCAATGGCTCTACTCAGTATTTGAATGCCATTTTTTAAGACTTGTACTTCTTGCTCTTTTTGAGCCAATCGTTTTTCGTTTATGGCATAACCTTTAACCAAATATTTGTTTAAAACACTATTTGCCCATATTCTAAACTGTGTGCCTCTTAATGAGTTTACTCGATATCCAATTGAGATAACCACATCTAAATTATAGTGGTCTATGTTTCTGTTTATCTGCCTATTGCCTTCTTGACGAACTATCCGGAATTTCCGGATAG
>CAZDRA010000039.1:0-41414 GCA_964507705.1 uncultured Roseivirgaceae bacterium
TATTAATCTTTGGTAAAACCATCAACTTAAGATCTCTCCCTCTGGTCGAGATGACGAAGGAGGGGCAGTAGTCGTCGCCCCTCCGAGTCACTTATTTAAGGACTCGGTGGAATCAAATGTTAGATTAGCTTATTAAAGCAGTTGATATAAAAATTAATATTTAGTAAAATTAACTAAAAAATATATAAATATTCTGTTATTTATACAGTACTTATTAAATTTGTTTGGTGAAAGCAACAATAAAAAACCTAATATTAGATAATCAAGGTTTAGATTTCCCTGTAATCGTAACCAGGAAAATTACAATACCAACGGATTTGGAAATGGTTGTCAGTCTGATTGGGGCGAGGCGAAGTGGCAAGACATATATCCTTTATGATTTAATAAAAAAACTGCTAAAACAGGGTATAAAAAAGGAACAAATACTCTTCATCAATTTTGAAGATGAAAGATTAAACCTAAACCAGGAAACACTCGACCTAATTATACAAGCCTATACAGAACTCTTTCCGGAATTAGAATTAAAAGATTGTTATTTCTTTTTTGATGAGATCCAAAATGTGAAGGGGTGGGAGAAATTTGTAAGGAGAATATTTGATACAGAATCTTGTCATATTTTTATAACAGGCTCAAATTCAAAGCTGTTAAGTACCGAAATAGCAACTGAATTACGGGGAAGGACTATATCTTATACTATTTATCCGCTAAGCCTGAGTGAATTTTTAGATTTTAATAAAATCGATAAAAAGCTCAATCCTCAAAATAATAGAAGCAGAATAATACATTATACACAAAAATTTTTGACCAACGGGGGATTTCCAGAAACGGTATTTCACAATGAGGTGATACAGTTAAAAATACTCCAGCAATATTTTAATGTTATGATATTCAGGGATATCATAGAGCGATATAATGTAGCAAACTCAGAAGCGTTAAAATTTTTTATAAAAAAAATATTTGCTGGCATTACCGTACCTTTTTCTATCAACAAAGCTTACAACGATATCAAATCCCTTGGCTACAAGATAAGTAATAAATATTTGTATGAGTATTACGATTATTGCAATACGGTATTTATTAGCCAGTCCATTAACAAGTTTGATTTTTCGGAAATAAAACAAGCTAAAAGTGACAAAAAAGCATATATAATTGACAATGGACTTCTTTCATCAATTGAATTTTCAGTATCCGAAAACAAAGGCAAATTATTAGAAAATATGGTGGCCTTAGAGTTTCTGAAAGCAGGCAAGGAACTCTTTTATTTTAAGAAAAACTATGAATGCGATTTTATAGTTAAAGAAAAAAATAAATTTTTGCCAGTGCAAGTTGCCTATGAAATCAATAATAGCAATACTAAATCACGAGAATTAAGAGGATTGTTGGAAGCCTGTAAATATTTAAACCTAAAAGCTGGCACAATTATAACCTTTGATGAGGAAGATGAATTTACACACAAAGATATCAAAGTGAATGTAGTGCCTGTTTATAAGTATTTTCTATAGATTATTGAGTAGAAGAAGCTTCACCCCTCCGAGTCATTAAATAAATGACTCGGAGGATTAGTCGTTTCGAGCCTGCCTTTGTCGGCAGACAGGCGCAACGAAAAATATCATGTCAATATGAAAGAGAATAAATCATTGGTAAAACCATCAACTTAAGATCTCTCCCTTTGGTCGAGATGACGAAGGAGGAACAGTAGTCTAAATATCCAATGCATGAGCATTATAATTGAAAATATCATCAGAGCAGGCGAAGGAGAAAAGGTGGAATTTAAATTTATCCTTTAATGTAGAAGTCATCGAAAAGCTTAGTGCCTTCGCAAATACTTCTGGGGGTACAGTATTGATAGGCGTAGCAGATGACGGTGTAGTAAAAGGCACTGTTATAAAAGAAGAAACGATTCAAAGGTGGATAAATGAAATTAAACAAAAAACAGTACCATCTATCATTCCAGATTGTTCTGTGCAAACACTACATCATCGCAAGGTGGTAATAATGAAAGTGGATGAATATCCGGTAAAACCTATTTCATATCGAGGGCGATACTTTCAACGAGTGAAGAATTCAAACCACCAGTTATCAACGGATAAGATTGCTGCCATTCATTTACAATCATTACAAATTTCATGGGACAGTTACCCATTTCCCAATGCTTCTACTGATCAATTGTCAGAGAAAAAGATGCTTGGGTTTCTTGATGAAATAAATAATACCGGGAGGTTTGCAATAAATGCTGATCCTGTGAGTGCATTGAAAAAGCTATCTCTGATAAAAAATAATAAACCATCGATTGCAGCTATTTTATTGTTTGCGGAAATCCCTGAGCGCCATCATATACGAATTGGTCGTTTCAAATCTACATCAACTATTATTGATGACAGGCAGATAAGCGAAACGCTGTTTGAGGCGACAGCCGAAAGCTTAAATTATATTCAATCGTACATGCAGCTGGAATATCAATTTGATGGAAGTTTGAAAAGGAAGGAACGATGGGAGTATCCTTTGGATGCCATAAAAGAGTGCTTGTTAAATGCCATTGTCCATCGTGATTACCGGACACCCAATGATGTGCAGATAAAAATTTTTGACGATAAACTTACTATTTTCAACCCGGGCATACTATACGGTGGCCTGACCTTGGAGCAATTGGAAGGAGATGATTATCAATCAAGCTTAAGGAACAAACTGATTGCAGAAGCATTTTACCTTACTGGTAAAATAGAAAAGTATGGTACGGGACTTATTCGGATATGAAAGGCTATGGAAGAATATCCGGAGTTAAGTTTTTCACTTGAGGAGGTAAACGGAGGCATGTTGGCTACGTTTGAGAAAAAGACCGCCCAAAAGACCGCCCAAAAGACTACAAAGGAATTAATCATCGATTTGTTACTTGAAAATCCTGTGTACACAACCGAAGATATTAAGCGCTTGCTAAAGAAAGGAGACGGAACTATCAAAGGGCATCTTGCAGACCTGAAGAATAAAGGCATGATAGTCAGGGAAGGAGGGAGGAAAAGTGGGCATTGGAAAGTGATATCAAAACGTCGGCCATAGTTTTCTATTGTTGACAACAAATGTTTAGCTGATTTCACCCCTTTGAGAGTGACCAGTAAAAACATAAACTAATGCTAATTATTGTCATATCGAAAGCAGTGAGAAATCTTATGTCAAACTGAACGAGGATAATCATTGGAGAAACCATCAACTTAAGATAAAATGAACGAGAGTATGCCATCAGTGATAATACCAGCTTTAGATCTCTCCCTTTGGTCGAGTTGACGAAGGGTTGAGCATTGTCGAAGAATTTGACATATGCTCCTACTTGACATTTCGAACCTGCCTTTGTCGGCAGCCAGGCGCAGAGAGAAATCTTATGATAATATGACTAAGGAATGGCAATAGTATTTTAATTATAAGAAAAATAGAACCAAAAGGATGGCTTTGTTCAACCAAGGAAGAATAAGCTCAACAACAAGAAGAAAGAAATTTGATCCCTTTTTTAAATCTTAAAGCAATCAACCTGCCCTACGAAGTAGAAATTCAACTGGCTATTGGGAGTGTATTGAATTCTGGGAGGTATTTGAAAGGTCGTGAGGTATTGTCTTCCGAAAAATATTTTGACATAAAAATTCAACATTTGCTGTTTTTGAATCTAATATTGTAGACACTGAAATAATTCGATAATTTTAATGTTATTATAAAAAATATCGAGATATGATAAGACGACAGAATTACCTTGATAAAATAGACAACGGATTTGAGTACAATTCCATTGTTATTTTATTGGGCGCCCGTCAGGTTGGAAAAACCACCTTAATGAAGCTTTATTCGCAAGACAACCCTGCATTTTGGTTAATCGGAGAGAATCCGGAAACGGCGCAATTATTTGAAAAACTTTCAGACATTGAACGATTTTTAAAAATAAATATAAACAGTGAGCTAAGTGGATTACTAGTGATTGATGAATTTCAATACATCAAGGGCATTTCCATAATGCTAAAAATGTTGGCCGACAAATACAATAAACTTAAAATTCTTTGTAGTGGTAGTTCGAGCCTGGATATCATGCAAGAGGTAGAAGAATCCTTGGCAGGGCGTGTTAGGGTTATATCTGTCTATTCGCTTTCTTTTGCCAATTATGTAAAATTTTACGATGATAACTTATTCAATAAATTCATAAGTTTTAATTTGAATGACAATATTCCTCTATTTTTGCCGGATATTCCACTTCTACTCCAAGAATATTTGATTTATGGTGGACTGCCAAAAGTCGCTGAGGCAAAAAAATCACAGGACAAGGAAGAACTTCTCAATGATATTTATCAAACCTATTTACTGAAAGATGTAAGACAGTATGTGCGAAATCAGGATTTTGTGAAGTTTAATAAGCTCATAAAGATATTGTCATCTCAAATAGGTAATATGTTAAATATCAATGAACTTTCTAATACTTTGCAATTATCCTACAAGGCTTGTGAAGAATACATTTATATTCTGGAGCAAATGTTTATTATACATTTGGTTGATCCGTTTACCACAAATAAGAGACATGAGATCACAAAGATGAAAAAAATATATTTTTGCGATTTAGGTTTGCGCAATATAATTTATAACAGTTTTAATGATATTGATATCCGTGTAGATAATGGGCAATTATTTGAAAACTACGTATATCTTGAATTAATAAGAGCTATTGGCAATAGACAGGTAAACTACTATCGAACTAAAGACAAAACGGAGATTGATTTTATACTGACAGATAATAGAGGGAATGTTGTACCTGTTGAAGTAAAATATAAAAATTTTGAAAGGCCAAAAAAAATGCGGGCACTTACTGAATTTTCGAAAAACAACGGAATTGATATTTCTTACATAATCAATAGAAACAACCAGGATACAATAGAAAATCAAAAATTTGTACAAGCATTTTTTGTAAATCAAATTGTTTGAGGAGAAATCGGCTATCGCTACTGACATTATCCCCAGAAGCTACCTGAAGACCAGAATGATGAAAATATGATCCCCTTTTTAAATCTTAAAGAAATCAACCGACCTTACGAAACGGAGCTTCAACAAGCTATTGGGCGAGTATTGAATTCAGGGTGGTATTTGAAAGGCAAGGAAGTGGAGACGTTCGAGCAGAACTTTGCCGCGTATTGTGGAACAAAATATGCTGTGGGAGTAGCCAGCGGGCTTGATGCCCTGATCTTAATATTCAGGGCATATAAAGAAATGGGGTTACTAAAAGATGGAGATGAAGTGCTGGTTCCGGCACATACTTTCATCGCCTCCATATTGGCCATAACCGCCAACAACCTGGTACCGGTATTGGTAGAACCAAACAAAAAAACCTTCAATATTTCCCAGAAGGATTGCAAGAATAAAATTTCCAATAAAACGAAAGCCATACTGGCAGTTCATCTCTATGGACAATTGGCAAATATGCAGGAATTGCTTGTACTAAAGGAAAAGTACAATCTATTGCTTATTGAAGATGCTGCACAAGCACATGGGGCGGAGAATATTGACGGACAAAGAGTTGGCAATATTGGAGATGTGGCGGGCTTCTCTTTTTACCCAGGAAAAAACTTAGGAGCACTGGGAGATGGGGGAGCAGTAACCACAAATGACAAGAGATTGGCAGAGATAATTTCATCTCTTGGGAACTACGGTTCAGCAGGTAATTACAAATATCAATATGCTGGGATAAACTCAAGGTTAGCCGAAATCCAGGCAGCAGTACTGGATGTTAAACTCATATACCTCGATCGGGACAATGAATCAAGAAGAGCAATTGCTCGAAAATATAATCAAGGCATCACCAACCCCAAGATACAAAAGCCATATTGGAGTGGAGAAAAGGATCATGTATTTCACTTGTATGTCATTCGATGCGAGGAGCGAGATGAGTTGCAAACCTTTCTAAAAGACCAAGGAATTCGGACTTTGATTCACTACCCGATACCCTGCCACAAGCAACAAGGACTGAAAGAATATAACAATCTCAAACTACCAATAACTGAGCAATTGGCAGATGCTATATTGAGTATTCCATTAAATCCAGTTTTATTGGTAAGTGAGCAAGATTTTATAATTAAGGTTTTAAATGGGTTTTAAGTGATTCTTTTAAGATTGGAATTAGCTGGTTTAGAGTTTTATGCGATAAAGCATTTATCGATTAGTAAGGAAGGTTTATTTAGGAGTAAAACTAATAAATGAAAGTTGCAGTTTCCATAATTATGCCTGTTTTCAATGCGCAGGATTTTTTAAAAGAGTCAATTGATAGTATAATAAATCAAACTTTTCAGAATTGGGAACTTATTATTTGTGATGATAAATCCAGAGATAATTCAGCCCAAGTTATTGGCGCTTATAATGATCCGAGGATAGTTATTATTAAGAATGATAAAAATATTGGCTATTTAAAAACAATTAATAAACTATTTAAAATAGCAAAAGGAGAGTTTATTGCTTTTCAAGATGCAGATGATATTTCTCATCCAAGAAGGATAGAACTTCAATACGAAAAATTAAAAAATGATAAAAGAGTTGTACTCTGTGGTACAAATGATGCCACTATTAATACTAAGTCACGAGTGATCTCTATCCGTCCACGCATATCAAATCATGATGAAATTGATAAAAAAATAAAGTTGGATAATTGCTTTCAAAAACCTTCTATAATGTTTGATTCGAAATTGTTGCAAACGGTTGGCGGGTACAGAGAAGAGTTTTTAGAATTTGGAAATATCAGTGAAGATTACGATTGGCTTGTCAGAATAAGTGAAAAATATAAAATGACAAATGTTGTTTACAGGGAGCCACTTTATAAATACCGCGCAGTTCCCACATCCATGTCAAAAGACGTTAAATCCATCAGTCAATTTTATGGGCATGATGTAGTCAGGTTTCTCTATAATCAAAGAAAGGAAACTGGTAAAGACGCTATAATGACCGAGGAATTGAATTTGGTGAAAGATTATCTTAAGGAATTAAAAAAACCTTACGAGAAAGATACTTCCTTGTTTTATAGGGAAAAGGCTTACCATAGTCTTAGTTGCGGATTGCTAAAAGAAGGGTTAATTTTTTCAACAAAAGCTATTCTGAAAAAACCAGGACTATTTATTAATTACAGACTTTTAAGATATAGTATTATAAAAAATTTCAGGAGATTAAAATCGAGAATCAACTAAGCGAATGGATCAACGCCAAGCAGAGTCTCACAAAATTTTCAGTAAAAGGATTGACATTGACCCAGTCATGCTGAATTTATTTCAGCAACTGTTAGTGACAAATATTCATGATAACATCGCCCGCAAGAAAGCATACAAAAATCTTAAATGATTAAAAAGAAGATAGTATTCCGGATTTTGAGCTTTCCTGTGAAATCGGAAACATTTATTACCAATCAAATTATTCTTGCAATAAACTTAGGATACGACGTCAGTATTCTTGTAACCAGCAAAAATGAATTGAAGGATTCTTCACAACCGGAATTAGTCACCAAATATGGGTTACTAGAAAAGACAGTAGCGTTTAAGAAAATAAACACAAAAGGACACCTTGATAGGATCAGGAAAATCATAAGCTTAATTATTTATGGCCTTCCTTTTAAATATATAAAAACCCTAAATTATTTCAGATACGGGAAACAAGGGTTAATTGGCAACTTGCTATATCAACTTTTTGAGACAAAACAATTTCTTGATGCTGATTTATTTCATGTTCAATTTGGTACAAATAAATATCCTTTTGATAGTTTAAAAAAGCATGGCCTTTTAAAAGGAAAATTAATAACTACATTTCATGGATATGATATTCATTTTGACCAAAAAGCAAAACAGAAGGAATCAAATAATTACATTGATCTTTTTAAATCTGCAGATATAATCTCTTGCAATACGCCATATTTATTTAAGAAACTTGTTGAGGTTAATTGCCCAGAGGAAAAAATTAAAATTATACCAGTTTCAGTTGATACCAGTTTTTATATCCCTATAAAAAACAGACACCAGAGGGAGGTTTTAGAATTAATTTCAATTGGGAGATTGATTAAACTCAAAGGTTATCAATATGCCATCAAAGCAGTAGCTGAATTAGTTAATAAAGGATATCATGTTAATTACAGCATAATTGGAGAGGGAGATGAGCAAACAGCCTTGGAAAACTTAATACAAAAATTGAATTTATCTGAATATGTAAAGTTAAAAGGTCATAAAAATCAATCTGAGATTAGAGATAAATTGCAAAATTCAGACATTTATTTAATGTCCTCAACTTTTGATGAAACAGGAAGAAGAGAAGCGCAAGGAATAGTTACCGGAGAAGCACAGGCTTGTGGATTACCTGTTGTTGCTTTCAGAAGCGGAGGCGTGCCTTATACAATTGCTGAAGGGGAAACTGGGTTTTTATCTAAGGAGAATGATTATCTGGATATGGCAGCAAATATTGAGCGGCTAATAAAGGATGAGGAATTAAGATTAAGTATGGGTATAAAGGCTCGAAAATTTGTTGAAGATAATTTTTCTCAGCACCATCTTGGAAAAATATGGAAGGATGTTTACAGCCAATTGTTAAACGCTAACTAAGGTGGTTTTCAAACCTTACTAATGCTGATAGATTATTGAATACATGAAAGTTTCTATAGTAATACCATGTTATAATGTGGACCGCTACATCGAAGAGTGCTTGGACTCTGTGTATGTTCAAACGTTTCAGGAGATTGAAGTGATTGCTGTGGATAATAATTCAACTGATTCAACCTTGGATAAACTTTACGGATATAAAGAAAAAATTCAAAATGATTTAATAGTATTAACAGAAAAAACTAAAGGAGCACCGGCAGCGAGAAATAAAGGTTTATCCAAAGCAAAAGGAGAATGGGTGCAATTTCTTGATGCGGATGACTTATTGGTACCAACAAAGCTTGAACATCAAATTAACCTTATCGGTACCAACAAAAGCAAACATTTATTTGTTGCAGGTGCATATCGCGTGCTTAAATTAGATGGAATAGAGGAGGAGGATTTTGTATTGGATAGCGATCCTATTTTGGCATGTTTCAAAAAAGAACTGGGAATTACAAGCTCAAATCTTTGGACTAAAAAAGCATTGCTGCACATTGATGGTTGGAATGAAAAACTGAAGAGTAGCCAGGAAGCTGACCTAATGTTTCGATTGATTAAAAAGGGAACAGATGTCATTATTGATAATGAACCTTTAACAATTATTAGACAGCGTGAATTTGGTCAAATATCAAATAATTCTGTAGAAAATCAACTTAGGTTTCTCGATTTAAGAATAGAAATATTTAATTATATCAAAAAAAATCAGGCTTCTTTATTTGACAAAGAAGCCTATATGCTTCATAATACTTTGTATTGTTTGATCAGGTTTCTAAGTAGATCAGATAGAAAAAAAGCAGCATATTATTATAAATGCATCCCTAAAGATTTTTACCCCAATGAAAATTATAAAGTTAATCTTTATAAAAGATTACTTGATGTTTTTGGCTTTGAGCGTATCGAGTATTTAAGGCAGTATTTGTCGAAATTAAGTGTTTAAAGAAACCTTATTTTATTAAAATTAATTTGAAGTTTTAATGCTATTTAACTCTGTTGAGTTTTTACTATTTTTAGTATTCACATTTATATTTTATTGGTTTGTCTTTGCCAATAATCTAAAAATTCAGAATTTATTTTTAATTGCGGTAAGCTATCTATTTTATGGTTGGTGGGATTGGCGTTTTCTTGGGCTAATTATTTTTAGTTCTGGTGTTGATTTTGCATTGGGTTTGACGATGGAGAAACCCAGATTTTCAGAAAGGAAGAAATGGATATTGGCAGCAAGTCTTATTACGAACCTGGGAATATTAGGTGTTTTTAAATACTATGATTTTTTCATCTATTCTTTCGAAAGTCTTCTGGAAAAATTGGGACTTCAAGCCAATATTCTTACCCTAAAATTGCTACTTCCTGTTGGTATTAGTTTTTATACTTTTCAAACGCTCAGTTATGCCATTGATGTTTATAGAGGGAAAATAAAAGCATCACATGATCCGATATCATTTTTTGCATTTGTGAGCTTTTTCCCACAATTGGTTGCAGGGCCAATTGAAAGGGCATCTTCTCTGCTATCACAATTTAAAGTAAAGCGCATATTTAAATACCAACAATCAGTCATTGGGTTAAGGTTGATGCTATGGGGATTTTTTAAAAAAATGGTAATCGCTGACAATTGCGCGATATGGGTAAACGACATATTTGATAATTATCAAAACCACTCAGGTCTGATGCTATTTTTTGGAGCAATTTTGTTTTCATTTCAGATTTATGGTGATTTTAGTGGGTATTCAGATATAGCCAGGGGTACGGCCAAATTGTTTGGTTTTAACTTAATGGTAAACTTCAGAACTCCGTATTTTTCTAGAGACATAGCAGAATTTTGGAGGAGGTGGCATATCTCATTATCAACATGGTTTCGGGACTATTTATACATCCCATTGGGGGGCAGCAAGGCAGGGAAATGGATGTCAATTCGAAATGTATTTATTATTTTTATTGTAAGTGGATTGTGGCATGGGGCCAACTGGACATTTATAGCTTGGGGAGCCATACATGCCATGCTGTTTTTACCACTATTGATCAGGAGCAGAAATAGGAAGTTTACTGATGTTGTCGCTGCTAAAGGAATGATTCCAACTGTCAAAGAATTGGTAAGCATGGCAAGTACATTTTTATTGGTAAGTATTTCTTGGGTATTTTTTAGGGCTGAATCATTAGGCCAGGCATTTGATTATTTGTCACGCATGGTTTTGGAATTCTCATTTTCAGAATGGAATAAAATTATTTATGACAAGATTATTGTTTTACTATTTATATTTTTAATTGTCGAGTGGTTTTTAAGAAAAAGCGAATACTTATTTCACCTAAATAGTTCAAATAAAGTACTTCGATGGACAGCGTATTCTACAATAGGAATTTTAATATTGTTATTTGCGCCAAAAGAGGCCAATAAGTTTATTTACTTTCAGTTCTAAAATTTTAACATATTCCTTTTTTAATATGTTAATTTCTATCCTGTTTTATTGTATTCATTAAGTTAAAATGTATATTTTTTTTAAACAGTTAATCATATTTATAGTAGCATTTTTTATTATTTCAGCCATAATAGGAATTGAGCTTTCCAATAGTAGAGATCTTTCGGAATACTATCCGGCTCAAAGATGGAATCAATTTTATGATCAAGAAAAAGAAAGTCTTGACTTAGTTTTTTTAGGTTCATCTTATAGCTATCGAAGTTTTATTCCAGCCTATTTTGATAGTGTTTTAGAAATTAATTCATTCAATCTGGGGAGCAGCACGCAAACGCCGATGACCTCTTATTTTGTATTAAAGGAAGCGCTGCGGTATCAGAAACCTAAGCTGGTGGTTATGGAAGTGTGTGATAACACATTATCAATAACTGATAATTACAAAAGTGGCATCCATAATATTGATTTTATTCAGTCATTTGATGTCAGAATAGAATTGATGTTATCGCACTTCAATTTGTCGCAAATTGCTGAATATATGATTCCTATGTATCGGTTTAATAATTATAAGACAGCGCTATTTTCGGGCAGAAAGAAAAAAATCAGACATATGGTCGACAAAGATGTATATTCCAAATATTACAATAGAGGATATGTCGCTACTTTTCCTAAATCAAATTTTGAAGAAATTAAATTTAGCAATACTTCACAGAGAGTTGATAGGAAATGGGATTATGAACAGTTGGAATACTTAAATAAGGTGTCAATATTATGCAAGGAAAATGGTATAAAGCTAATCTGTGTTGTGCACCCAGTCAATCCAACAATATTTAAAAATATTATAAATTATCAAGATTTGTCAGAGAAATACCACTCATTGGCCGAAATTAATGATATAGAAATTATTGATTTTAACCTGGAACCTACAGATATTAAAACTCAAGATTTTTATGATGCAAACCACTTATTTCACAAAGGGGCTTTAAAGATTAGTGCAGCTTTAGCAAATAGACTTAAAAAGAAAAAATATTTTTAGGCACCACTGCTATAAATATTCTATAAGCTGATTTATTCATTAAACACAATTTGTATTTATGATATTAAGGCTTAATAATGTGCTAAATTTTATTGAAAATAATTATTCTCAGCATCATCTGGATGCGACCTGTGAAAGTGTTTATGATGGTTTATTAAATTGAAATAATAAATGAATGCAAATATAGAAGGGAGCTTACCAGATTTTTTAATAATAGGTGCTATGAAGGCAGGAACGACCTCTTTGCATAGTTATTTGGGCAAACATCCAGAGATACATACTAGTGAATTAAAAGAAATTAATTTCTTTAGTAGCGAAGAGAATTATAACAAAGGTATTCATTGGTATAAGAAACACTTTATTACAAAGAAAAAGATAAAGGGAGAATCTTCACAGAGTTATAGCAGGGCTCATATGACCAAAAATGTTCCTGACAAGATTCATGAGACAATACCAAATGTTAAATTGATATATATATTACGTGATCCTGTTGAGAGAATAATTAGCCACTACTATGAGACAGTTTCGCAGGATACTTATATACTTAAAAATTTTGTTTCCTCTATAATTAAAAATCCCAATAACAAATGGGTAAAAACAAGCTCTTACTTTTGGCAACTGGAAAAGTACTTGCCTTATTTTAAAAGAGAACAATTTTTGTTTATCACCAGTGAAGAATTAAAAAAGTCTAAACTGGAAACGCTCAACAAAGTTTTTTCGTTTCTTGACGTCGAAGAGATTAATGATGAAATTATATTTGATTTTGAGAAAAATACACGAAGCGAGAAAAAAATATATCTGCCAATAATAAAAAAAATAAGCAAAAGTAAACTGAGTAAATTAATCCCTATTTCTTTAAAAAGAAAAATAAAGTTCAGTAGGCTGGCTCAAAAATTTGGAAGAAAGAAGATTAATAAAATTTCATTTTCTGAAGAAGATAAAAGTAAGCTCAGAGACATTTTGGCTCCTGATGTTGAAAGACTCAAAAAATTTACCGGTAATAATTTTAGTGAATGGTCTTTTAAATGATTAACCCTCCTTTGGTTTCCGTAATTATACCCAATTATAATAATGCCAAGTGGCTTCCTAAATGTATTGAAAGCTGCATTGAGCAGGGGGAGTTCCTCAAGGAAATAATTATTGTTGACGACCATTCGACAGACAATAGTCTGGGTGTGCTTAGTGAATATCAAAGCAGGCATCCAATTTTCATAAAAGTATTTACTAACCCAAAAAAAGGAGCAAACCATGCCCGAAATTATGGTTTTGAACAGAGTTGTGGTGAATACATTCAATGGCTCGACTCTGATGACTGGTTGATAACTGGAAAGTTTCAAAATCAGATTGAGGCTTTAAAAAAATCCAATGCTGATATTGCTTACGCTGATTTTAGAATAGATCATTTTAAGGATGGGAAGCTTGCAAAAAGCGAATTAAAGAAATTCGAATCAAGCACTGATTATTTACTAGAGTTGATCAAAGATACCTGGAATGTTACACACAGTTACTTACTAAGGCGGTCGTTTGCAGAAAAATTAAACAATGGTGTTGGCTGGAATCCCAATACTAAAGTGGGGCAGGACAGGGAATATTTTACTATGGCAGGTATTTTGGGGGCAAGGTTTCAGTATGTTCCAGGGATATTCGCCGTATATAACAAACAACAGTCAGGCACTATTTCAGGCATGGATTTTAAGAAAAGGCTTCGCTTAAATCAAATATTAGAAAGCAGGTTTAGGGATGAAATAGCAAATAATTCAAGCATAACAAATTTTACGAAAAAAGCCTTAAATTCCATACTGGATACGCATAAAGCCAAAGCTTGCTATTATTACAATAAGATAACCTTTGATAAACTTATTTCTCCTTTTAATTTAGAATGGTCCATAATTCATTGGAAGATGAGATTAGTTATTCCTTTCATCGTTTTTATTAAAAACATCCAATTGATTTTTAAATTATGAAGCAATTTTTATTTTTCATGCATATTCCAAAAACAGCTGGAACGTCCTTAAATACAATAATAAAACTTCAATATAAGCAGGGTGATATTTATCCATGGAGTAATATAAAATTTTGGGATAGAATTGAAGATTTTAAAAGGACGCCAAAATATGATGATGATAAAATGAATAAAGTGATTTTAAAGGGGCATTACCCTTTTGGATTGCACGACTATATCAATAGAGATTTTCGATATACAACTTTTTTGAGAGAGCCTATTTCCAGGTCTATTTCACATCTTATGCAATTTGTCAGAATGCCAAACTCATCTATTTCACAAGAAATTGAAAAGCATGGTTTGAACTATGTTTTAGAAAAATACTCAGAATTGGCGTTTGAAAATTTACAGTCAAGGTGGATAGCTGGTTTGGGACGAGATTTGAGCATTGGAAACGAAGAGCTTTATGAAAGAGCAAAATTTAATTTAGATAAGCATTTTCCAGTATTTGGGATTACAGAAAAATTCGATGAAAGTATCTTGTTGATGCAAAAAGAATTCAACTGGCGATTTCCTCCTTTTTATTCAGTTTTAAATAAGACTAAAAATACAGAAATAAAAAACATTGAGATCTCCTCTGAGATTAGAGAAAAAATTGAAAAAATGAATATTGTTGATTCAAAACTTTACAAGTATGCAGTAGATAAATTTGATGATATTGGTAAAATTAATAAGCGTGATCTAAAGAGTTTTAGAATGAAACTGAAAGCTTTTCAGTTCGCACATAATATTTATTTATATTTCCGAGGTGGTGTTAAGAAGCAAAGTTAAGTTGAAGATCCTTTTTCTTACTACCACAAACCTCACCACAAATCCACGATTGTTGAAGGAATTACAATTATTACAACACCAATTAAGAATAATCATCTGAGAATCTTAGAGACTCATAAATTAAAAGCATAGTTTTAAATAAAAATAAAAATAAAGAAAGCCCGCCATTAAGGGTAGAATGATCCTTGATGCATTGGAAAATGATGCCAATAATTTTTTCATACATTATCGATAATAATATTTTAATGGTATTTAACAATATAATCAAATGAAAGATAAAATTCATAAGATAAAAAAGTGGTTAGTAAGAGGAAAAAATGTAAGGACAAAGGTATTGAAGCAGGTCCCAAAAAATGCAATATGTGCTGAAATAGGATCCTGGAAGGGAGATTTTGCCAGTAAAATTCTTAATGAAACAAGTCCTGCTAAATTATTTTTAATAGATCCATATAAGTATTATCCTCAATATAAAAGAGGATGGTTTGGAGGAGCATCTGGCAGTCAGGAAAATATGGACAAGGTTTATTTAGGTGTAGAAAAAAGGTTTCAAAAACATATTGAACAAAATCAATTGGAAATAGTCAGAGAGGAATCAGTAAAAGCATTTGAACGGTTTAAGGACAGTTTTTTTGATTGGATATATATAGACGGGAATCACGAGTATGAATTTGTACTAAACGATTTAAAGAAATACTTTTTCAAAGTAAAACCAGGAGGTTTGATTTTAGGTGATGACTACGGTACTGAGGGTTGGTGGAAGGATGGTGTTAGTAAGGCTGTAAACGAATTTGTAAAATTAGATAAATACAAAATCAGTAAGTTTGAAATTCACAAATCTCAGTTTATCATTCAAAAAGCTGAATAAAATAACCGTTTAGGGTCTGCTCAAAAATAAATTACATTTATGATGTATAATTATACCACATCTTTCAAATATTTTTCCCTTCATAATCCTCACAATAACTCGCTATTGCTGTGGTTTTGAATAAAAAAATATTCCAAACCTGCCTGGCCGGTAGGCAGGTCTCCAACATACTTATTTTTCAAAATAGCAATTTATTTTTGAGCAGACCCTTAGCATATATTATTTTCCTATTATACTAATGGTTAAAAGGATTCTTTTTCTTACAACAGCAAATCTCACTACAAACCCCCGTTTGTTTAAAGAATTGAATTTTTTCCAAGACAAATATGATTGTCATTTTCTGGGTTTCAAATTGGGTAATTGGTCTGATGCTTTGGATCAACAACATCAACAAGGATTACCAAGCGTAAACTTCCATTATATTTCGGCTACCAGAGAGCCTTATTTACCATGGCTGAAGTCAAGTGTTGTTCACGTAATTGCGAGAAAGATTTATCCTTTAATAAAACGATCTATAAAAATCAGTGCAATTGCCTCTGATAAACGAGCTTTTTTAATTAGACATTATCTTTCAAAACATAAAGGAAAATATGATTTAGTGATTGCTCATAACCTTGGAACGCTTTATCCTGCATGGGATCTTGCCAGACGAGATAACACTCCATTTGCTTTTGATATTGAAGATTATCATCCGGGAGAAAAAATCAATGAAGATATAAAGAACGAGCAAAGCCGGAGAGTATTCATGTTGAAAAAATTGCTTCCTGATTCTTCTTATGTTAGTTATGCCAGTCCATTGATTGGTCAATACAGTATTGATTTAATAGGAAGGGAAATGATAAAAAAGCATTTGTTGATTAACAATTCATTTCTATCTAAGGAATTTATATGCCAAAGTAAGGTGAACGGAAAATTGAAATTGGTTTGGTTTTCACAGTATATTGATGCCGGCAGAGGATTGGAAATGCTATTGTCTGTATTGGATAAGTATAGTGAGCAAATAGAACTTCATCTTATTGGAAATCCGAGAGATCATTTTGTTGAAAAATATATTAAGAACAGACAATATATCAATCTGCAGGGAACTATGGCTCAGCAGGATTTACATGATGTCCTTTCGCAATTTGATATAGGCTTGGCCTTGGAAAGTATCGAGCAAGATCAGAACAGGGATATTTGTTTGACCAATAAAATATGGGCTTATACCCAGGCGGGTTTATTTGTTATTGCAACCAACACATCTGCTCAATTGCAATTTATTAATAAAAATCCTTGGGTTGGGTCTATTGTAGAGCAAAATAAAAAGATGATTGATCTTAAAGTTAATTGGCTACTGGATAATATTGAATTAATCAGGAAAGAGAGAACTGGAAGGTTTAACAAGGCAAAAGACTTGTCGTGGGAAAAGGAAGGAGAGAAGTTGAGAAAGGTGATCGCAGATGTTCTTAAATGAACAGACCCTGAACTAAATTCAGGGTGACAGTATTATTTGACACGCTGGATTTTATTTGGCATCTGTCTGTTTTATAAAGTAAAATCATTTTTTTAATAAAATATCCAATTTCAAGTAAGCATATGTAGTTTGACTACAGTATAAAAATTTGAAAAACCTACTAATAATATACCCCCATTGGCATCCGGTAAACTTGGCCGGTGTCCATCGCGCAAGGCTCGTTGGAAATTATCTTAAGGATTTTGGATGGCAGTGTCATGTGCTTACAGTTTTTGAAGAATATTTTGAAGAAAAGCCCGATCCGGACTTTGCGAAAACTTTTACAAGTGATGTCAAAGTTAGCCGGGTAAAAGCGTACAAAATAACTAAACCTCGTATAATAGGTGATATAGGAATAAGAGCATATCCTTTTTTATATAAAAAGGCCAGAGAGATTATTAAGGAAAAAAATATAGATTTTATCTGGATTCCTATACCCTCTTTTTATACGGCGCTGTTGGGGAGACATCTGCATAGCAAAGTAAAAATCCCATATGGTATTGACTATATCGACCCCTGGGTTAGAGATATTTCTACACGCAATGACTGGAGGCATAAGCTGAGTAACCTTATGGCCAAATTGCTTGAACCAGTTGCGGTGAAAGAAGCAGCATTGATCACTGGTGTTTCCTATGATTATTATAAGCCGGTGTTGGAGAGGAATTTCAAGAAGAGCCAGAAGCCAAAAGTCGGAAGTCAGGAGATTGACGAGCGCAAAGAGGATTCAGAATTTAGCCGTTCACAGTACACTATTCACCATTCTGCTTTCCCATATGGCTTCGATCCCAATGATCATAGAATCAAGCTGGACAGTATCAATTACCCATGGATTGGAGAGAAAAATGGAAAGCCTTGGATCTATGCCGGCGCATTATTACCCAATTCCAGACTGTTCATTAAGGCGATGTTTGAGGTTATTGCTTTACTTCGGAAAGATGGAAAATGGGATGGTGATATCCGACTTTATTTTATTGGCACGGGAGCATATCCGGGTAAAACGATATTGGAGTATGCCGATGAAGCAGGGATTTCAGATATTGTTTTTGAAGACCGCCAGCGATTTCCATTCTTGCATATTTTGAATTTTCTATCGGCAGCAAATACAGTTTTGGTTGTTGGAAGTACAGAAAAACACTATACAGCTTCTAAGGTTTTTCAATCATTACTTAGTGAGCGTCCTGTTTGGGCGATTTTTCATCAAGAAAGTTCAGCCGTTGAGGTGATGGCAGCGTGTAGGGGAGATAGATATCTTGTTAAGTACGAAGAGGGTATGGATTTGGAAACGTTGAAAGACGCAATCAAACAGTCGTTGCTATTGAGGATGACAGAGGAGGTGTGGAATCCTAATTTGAAAGCATTGGAAAAATATTCGGCTCGTGAGTCAGCAGGTAAATTAGTTGAAGGTATCGAGCAAGCTCTTTCATTTTGTTAATAGATTGTTTGTAGTGTTTGAAATGATGAAGTCGAAGTATGAGCATGAGATTTATCGCTTCGCTCGAAGTGACAAGTAGGAGTATTTGTCAATTCTTTCAACAATGCTCAGCCCTTGGTCATCTCGACCAAAGGAGAGATCTTAAGTTGATGTTACCGGGATGGTGATCATGCTCTTTCATATTATCATTAGATTTCTCACTTTGTTCGAAATGACAAGTAGGTACATGAATATAATGTGTCAATCAACATGAAAAACCACAATTACTTTGTTTATATCTTAACGAATCCTGCAAAGAAAGTTCTTTATGTTGGTGTAACGAATGATCTTTATACCAGATTACAACAGCATTTTAATGAAAGGGGAAGACAAAAGACTTTTGCAGGAAGGTATTTTTGTTTTAATCTGATTTTTTATGAGCGTCATCAATATATCAATAATGCCATTAGTAGAGAGAAGGAAATCAAAAAATGGAGAAGAGAGAAAAAGGAGGCATTGATTAATGACATTAATCCCGAATGGCGATTTTTGAATGATGAAGTATGAGCATAAGATTTCTTGCTGTGCTATAAAAGACGAGTAGTAACATTATCATTAGATTTCTCGCTTCGCTCGAAATGACAATAATTGGCGTATGCCAAATTCATCAATAATGATCACTCCTGCGTCATCTCGACCAGAGGGAGAGATCTAAAGTTGATGATTACACTAATGTTTTTACTCGTTCAATTCATCATTAGATTTCTCACTATGTTCGAAATGACACGTAGGGGCATTTGCCAAACAAAAAAATAGAATTTATAAACATCTGGTGAAAAAAATAGCCATCATCACTACACATCCTATTCAGTACAACGCACCATTTTTTAAAATGCTGTCGCAAAGAGGAAAGGTGCAGCTGAAGGTATTTTATACCTGGCCGCAAGCTATTGAGGGTTTTAAGGACAAAGACTTTGGTAAAAATATTCAATGGGATATTCCATTACTCGAAGGGTACGATTGGGAGGGGGTAGAAAATATTTCTAAAAACCCATCCTCAAAAAAGTGGAATGGGATCGACTGTCCTGAACTGATCAATCAAATCAAATTGTTTGACCCCAATGCCATCATGGTATATGGTTGGAATTTAAAAAGCCACTTTAAAGCCATGCGGTATTTTAAAGGTAATATTCCGGTTTGGTTTTTTGGTGATTCGACGCTTCTGGATGAAAAGTCAGGTTGGAAAAAGGTAGCTCGTAGAATATGGCTCAGCTGGGTATATCGGCATATAGACAAGGCGTTTTATGTTGGCACTAATAACAAGAATTATTTTTTGGCTCATGGTGTGAAAGATGATCAATTGGTTTTTTATCCACATGCGATAGATAATGAACGGTTTGCCGATGATGAAAAAAAACAATATAAGGCTAGAGCCCAGCATTGGCGAAAAGAGTTGGGATATGCTGCTGAAGATAAGGTGATTCTTTTTGCCGGAAAGTTCGAACCAAAAAAGAACCCCAAATCACTTGTCGAAGCTGTTCGTCAAGTAAATCAAGCTATTTCTTTAAAAAATAAGACAGTTAAGTTATTATTGGTAGGAAATGGCCAATTAGAAAATGAATTAGAAATGATGATTGAGGGCGATCCTAATATCAAATTAATGTCATTTCAAAATCAATCGCTTATGCCAATTATATATAGAATAGGTGATGTATATTGTCTTCCTTCGCAAGGTCCGGGAGAGACCTGGGGACTGGCTATTAATGAAGCAATGGCTTGTTCCAGACCTGTGATTGCAAGTGATAGGGTAGGGTGTGCCAAAGATTTAGTAATTGCGGGAAAGACAGGATACATTTTCAAAAGTACATCTCAAACTGGTTTATCCGACAGAATAAAAGAAATATCTTATAATACTCGAGCGTATGGTCAATTATCGTTTGAGCATATTACAAATTGGTCATATTTAAAAAAATGTGAAGCGATTGAAAAATGTATTGTTGAATGAAGAATGAAAATAATCGATGTTTAGGAGTTTCTGTAGTAATGCCTGTATATAATGGTATGCCACTATTAAAGGAGTCTATAGAATCAGTTTTAGATCAAAAGTCAGCAGATTTTGAAATTTTAATAGGAGAAGACAATTCAGTTGATGAAAGCCTAAACTATTTGAGTTCTTTAACTGATGATCATATAAGCCTATTGAAGCATAAAGAAAATATTGGATTGTTTGCAAATCTTAATTTTTTAGTTAAGAAAGCGAGGTATGAGCTAATTCAAATTTGGACGCAAGATGATATTATGATGGAGGGATGCTTGAAAGAAACCATAGAATTTCATAATAGGTTTCCAGATATTGCTTATGCATATTCTAAGCCGATCATAATTGATAATAAAGGTGAGATTGTGCGATATACTGCATTGGAAAAGGATGAGAGTGTAAGTGTTTCAATGCACACAAAAACTTCATTAATCACAGGTAGTCTGCCTGGGAATCTATCCAATGTCTCATTAAAAAAACAAGATTTGGCAGATGTTGGTTATTTTAATGAGTCCATGAAATATTGCGGAGATGTGGATATGTGGTGCAAATTATCAAAAAATAGGCCTGTCGGTATTATACAGAAAAGATTAATAAAATTGAGAAGCCATGAAGGGCAATTAAGTAGATCTCCCGGAATGTGGATTTATAGATTAAAGGAAAATGATGGGATACTAAAAGCGTATTTTGATAGAACAAATCCCAGTGAGCGCAAATTAATTCGCATTGGTATGAAATGGAGAGTTTACACTCAATATTTAGCATTACTGTTTAAACTTTTCAGGTTGGGGGAAATAAATTTAGCAAAAGAATATTACATAGAACTTAGAAAACAATGCAACGTGGTTTTGACGATGTTTCGATATTTAATTCTAAAAGGTGCTCGAAAATTAAAAATGGGTAAGAAATTTGTTAATTGGTTGTATTACGCACGTCTTTTTAGATGATATGCAAAAGGTATTGACAATTGCAGGAATGCATAGGTCCGGCACATCATTAACTGCAATGTGGTTACATGGATGCGGACTGAATTTAGGCGAAAATTTAATGTCTGTTCAATTTGATAATCCGCTTGGCCATTTTGAAGATTTGGATATATTAAATATTCACCAGAACGATTTGAAAAGAAAAGGTCTAAAAACCCATGGATTAAACTTAAATAGGGTAGGTGAGTTTCACTTCGAAGATAAAAGTAAGTTTGAAGCTGAGGTATTTTTAAAAAAGAAAAGCAAATTAAATGAATGGGGCTGGAAAGAACCCAGGAGTACACTTTATTTAAACGAATGGAAAGATTTAATTCCAGAACTAAAAGTTCTGGCAGTTTTTCGCCCATATTCAGAAGTTGTTAACTCATTGATTAAAAGAACAAGACATTCCTTTATCAAAACAAATAAATACAGCTTATTAAATCGCGCAGCACATTTAGCGTTATTTCCAATTTATCTCAAAATGGAAAGAAAGAGGTGTTTAGATGCATGGATGAAGTATAATCATGCAATTCTGGAGTTCCATAACAATCATCCTAATGATATTATAATTATTGGTTTGGCTGATCTGATTACTTCTGATCAAGCTTTATTAAATACACTTAATAAACAATTTGAATTAAATCTTAATATGAAAAGTATTAAGTTGTTTTATAAAAAGGAGCTACTATCAAGGAATGCTACGAAGATCAAATCTACGGTAAATAAAAGAGAGCAACAGGCTTTAAAGTTGCAGAACCAACTAGAAAGATTAAGTATAATTAATCACTGAAATGGTTATTGAAAGACATAATAATATTAATCAAGCTCTTATCATATTAGATATTATTCTAATATTTATTGCCATTTTTACGCCAAATTTTGAAACTTCACTTTTCTCTATAATTACCTTAAATATTGTTATAAAGCTATTTTATACACCAGGGATTCCGCTGGTGATATTAGCTGCATTAATATTCCAATGGTTACAAATAAGCATTAAAGTTTGGTATGCAAATTTTTCAGGTAGTAAAATAGAGCATGTTTACAGTTTGTATGGGGGAGAGCATAATCTTGAACAAGCATTTTATTTGTCTTCTGTAGGTTTAATATTTTTATCATTAGGAATATATACTGTTATCAGGAATATTGATGCGAGGTCATATTATAAAAATCTTACTGAACAGTTGACTGAATATAATCCCAGGAAAATTCTTCTTGGGTATATAATTATTACTTTTTTAATCGTTTTTCTTTTCAGATTTCAATGGGTGATTCCTGGATTAAATACAATTATTGTTGCCTTGGGTAAATTGAAGTGGGGTTTTTATTTATTATTTTTTTTGTCAGCGATACAAGGCCGAAGTAGTTTTAAGATTTTCATTTTAATAACATTTATTGAAATCATTTCAAGCTTGTCAGGCTATTTTAGTGATTTCAAAACCTTTGTATTTTTTTTTCTTATTGGTGTTATCAGTTTTACAAATGTTTTAAGTTTAAAACGAATCGTCATGTTAACTCCACTGCTAATTTTTGTTTTTCAATTTGGAGTAATATGGACAGCCGTCAAAGGTGAATATAGGGCATTCCTTTCTTCTGGTACGGATAGACAAGTAGTATTAGTGAGCCAAGAAGTTGCATTGTCAAAACTTCAGGACTTGATTTTAAGCCTTGATGCAGAAACATATGATGCCGCAGTTAATTTTTTGGTTGATAGAGTAAGTTTTATAGAATTTTTTGCGTTGACTCTTGACCAGGTACCAAATATTGTACCTTATGAAAATGGGAAAATTTGGATAAATGCACTCACATTCTATTTAAAACCAAGATTATTTTTTCCTGATAAGCCGGTAATAGATGATTCTATACATACAGCCAAATATACAGGCTTGCTATTAGCCAAAGGGTCACAAGGTGCTTCGCATAGTATAGGTTTTATGACGGATAGCTATATCGACTTTGGTCCTTACTTTATGTTTATCCCAATTTTTTTCCTTGGAATTCTAATAGGTAAATTATATAAATATTTTCTTCTACATTCTAAAAATTTAATATGGGGGTTGATATTTTCTACGCCATTTTATTTACTTACTAGTTTTTATAGTTTTAACCTAATTAAGGTGGTAGGGAATTTCTTCATTTTTGTCATCGTAATATTGTTATTGCGGAAATATGTGGTAAGATTTTTAGATCCATTTTTAAGAAAATAGTTATTTTTTTTCATCAATAAAAAGCTATATTCTAATTATTACAATTGCTTTTACTCAGATTAGTAGTATTGTATTTATTGATTTAAAACAATCATTCTTCTATTAATATAGAAGAAAAGCATTTCGTCATTAAACCTTTTCATTTAAAAATCATTGAAAGTAAATCTTTTTTTTAGAAAGCAAACCTCTGGGTTTAGAAGCATTGAAGAGCTTTTTGGGATTGTTGTTGAGCAATTAAAAAGTGTGAAATGCGCTATAGTTGAAGTTCCTGAAAAGAAAATATCTGTTGAAGGGATATTTAGAAATCTATTATTTGCAGTGCGAAATAAAGGGGATGTAAATCACATTACCGGAGATATCCACTATATTGCTTTGATGACTGGTCGAAAAACAGTCCTGACCATTCATGATGCTAATTCTGTTGTTTCAGGCAATTGGTTTAAAAAAATGTTTGTTCTTATTTTCTGGTTTTGGCTTCCTGCCTTGTTGGTAAAACGAATTACTACCATTTCCGAAAAATCCAGGAAGGAGTTAGAAATAATCATTCCCTTTGCCAAAAGAAAAATTAGCGTAATACCCAATCCTTACAATCCTAAACTCATCAATCACAATCAACAGCGAGATGAGGATAAAATCACTAATACTTCCAAACCTATTGTTTTGCATTTGGGTACCAAATCAAATAAAAATTTAGAACGAACCATAGTAGCTTTAGAAGGACTTCCATATAAATTGTACATTATTGGAAAATTGTCTGATCATCAAGTTGAGTTGCTATCAAAGCATCAAATTGATTTTCGTTCTTATTTCAATTTACCATATAATGAAGTTGCTTTATTGTATCACCAGTGTACTACAGTTTGTTTTGCCTCGAAGTATGAAGGTTTTGGAATGCCTATTATTGAAGCTCAATTGGTAGGCAAGCCGGTAGTCACTTCAAACATAGATCCAATGCCATGGGTTGCCGGTGAAAATGGAGCTTGTTTCGTGGACCCGCTAAGTATTGTTTCAATCCGTGAAGGTTTGATTAATGTAATTGAAGATGAAAAGTATCGGGCAAAATTGATAGAAAATGGCCTTCAAAATGTACAGCGATTTGATCCTGTTAAAATTGCTGGGATGTATGAGAAAGTTTATCGGGAAGTGTTGGGGTAGGATTAGAGAAGAGATTACAACAAATGACTAAAAAGAAGATCTTAATTCTATACGATTATTTCGATCCGGCCTACAAGGCGGGTGGTCCAATTCGATCTTTGGTAAACCTTGTCGGATTGATGGAGGAGGTATTTGATTTTTATATACTCACCTCTAATTGCGATCACGATGGTTCACTGTTGCACATTGAGAAAGATAAATGGGTTAATTATGGCAAGTCATCTCAAGTGCATTATATGTCAGGTAAGCAGAGAGGCCTGAGCTCCATAAAAAAAATAATTTTAGATTTAGATCCGGAGGTGGTTTATTTAAACGGTATTTTCTCGTTGTCATTTGTATTATTTCCTTTATGGGTTTTAAGGAAAGTTGTCAATACAAAAATTGTCATAGCCCCAAGGGGGATGCTTCAGTCCGGAGCACTTCAGATTAAATTATTTAAAAAAAAGTTATATCTAAAAATATTTCACTATTTGCTTACTTTACAATCTGGTGTCAAATGGCATGCTACAGACGGACAGGAAGTACTTGATGTCCAAAAAAATGACATGTCAAGTCCAATACAAACTGCAGGAAATATTCCCAAATATGATTTACCATTTTCAAATAGTGATATTTATAAATTCGATTTCGTGAGTATTTCTTTGCTTGCTGTTAAAAAAAATCACTTGGCATTTATAAAGGCCTTGAAGCATATTAAAACCAACAAACAAATTACCTATCATATTTTTGGGCCGGTTACAGATCAAGCATATTTTAATGATCTTCAAAAAGAAATGGCAAAATTGCCGCAGAATATTAAGGTTGAATACAAAGGGGCACTTCATCCTTCTGAGGTTTCCAACATATTAAAAAAATACAAATTTTACGTACTTACCTCTTTTGGAGAGAATTTTGGGCATTCTATTTTTGAAGCATTTAATCAGGGAATTCCTGTTTTGATTGGAAATCAAACTCCCTGGAGTGGATTATATCAAAAGAAAGCGGGCTGGGATGTGGATGTAAATAATAACTATGAAATACAATCAGCAATCGAACAAGCTTTAAGTATGAATACCAAAGCATATCTTGAGTTTAAAAAAGGTGCCCGGACTCAAGCGGAAAATTATATGAATGTCAATGACTTTGAAGCTGACTATCAACGACTTTTCAATTTTGATTAGCTTGGCATATCTGAACTTATGAATAAAAAATCCGGCTTCTTCCAGATCTAAGTTCCTCTATCAAACTAAAGAATTTATCCTGCGAAATATTACCATACAGCACATCTCTGTAAAAATCTGAAGCGATCTCTGCTTGCTGCTCCCTGTTGAATTCAGAGAGTTTTTTTCCTTCCAAATCATTTACATTTCCGTAATTATACCCTTCGGTATTTTGTGCTACCAGTGCTTCCACCAGATACTGAATACCCACATCTACCATTTGACTGACATGTGCCAATTCATGAATTAACCATTGCATATCCCCGCTGCCTGGGTTTGCATTGATTTTTCGTGTAAAGTTGATGGTGTGAAATGTAGTTACCCCCATATTTTTACTTCCGGCAAACATGGCACCCAATCGAGCGATTAAGGAATATTCATCTATTCTTATCATCCAATAGGGGAGACCCTTGCCAAAGACTTTTTGGGCTTCCGATTTTTCAGTTGTAGTTAATGTTCTTGAATTTGGTTTTATAATTTGAAAAATCAAATCAAGTAACTCACCAACAAGAAACACATCCATTATTTTGCTCACTATCCTGCCAATCCATGCAAGGATATCCAATAACCCTTTTTTAAACCAGCCAGTATTCTTAGAAGATTTTATGATTGCTAAAACAAAAAATACTGGTCCACGAGTAATATGAAATACCAGCAGCAGAATTCTTCTCAGGAGACTATTCACAATTGTCCACGCAAGAGCACCTATAGACTTTATAATATTCCAGAAATAATTACCAATAAATTTCAGTAAGTTCATTAGTACATCTTACTTATTTCAAACCTCCTTTTATAAATGTGTCCCACACATTTCCGGCAAAGTATTTTCCAAAAGAAGCGATGGCTTTTGCTCCGGACATTCCTTTAGATGTATTTATCGCTTTCATAGTGGTAAGTTGTTTGGCAAAATCACCCAACTCAATTTTTAACTTACCTTTTCCGATTATTGTTCCCGTATCAGAGTTCCCTTTATAAACTGTAATAAATAGTGTTGTTGTATCTAACCAGATATCAACTCCTTTGTCATTTTTTATTTCTTTATAACCTTTGAAATAATAGGTATTTCCTTCCTTGCTATTCAATACAGTTTCATAAAGCATCTTTTTTATTTCGGGATTTGAAGGATCCTGAACAAATAGATTGAATTTCCCCTGAGTAGATGTCAATGGATATTTAGAAAGTTTTGGGGCAAGCATAGTCCCCGTCATTCCAGCAAGATGCTTAGCATCATTTAGAAATTTATCGACATCCTCCGATCTGATTGTAAGGGTAAACTCAAATGCAGATTTCTCTTTTTTCCCCTGATGATAGGCCTTTTCGTAATCTTCTTTATTATTTAAGGAAAAGTACCCTTTCATGGTTTCTGTAAACTGCACTCCTGGTTTTATTTTATCATCAGTACTTGGGGTGATTTGGTCAAAAGAATAATCAATTGTTTGCTGCCATTCTTCTGCGATCAATTTACAGTTTCGCTCTGCCAGTCCACTGATGGTCAAAAGAGGATTTGTACCGACGGGTCGCGGAATGATTGCTCCATCCATTACAAATAATCCGGGATATACCGAATCTCCAGATTTCCTCATGAATACTTGCCCCTTGTGATCTACTACTGCTGATGATGCATCATCGCCCATAATGCAACCACCTAGTGGATGTACAGTGACCAAATCGTAATCCATCATTTTTGTCCAGCTTGGGTTTTTGATATAGTTACCACCTAAAGCAGCGGTCACAGCTTTCATTTTATTACTCACTTTTGTGAATAGTTGATCCTTTCCAACCCCTTTCCAATTGATTTTTAGTTTGTCTTTTTCTAATCGCATTTCTCCATCTCCACTGTCATTGGACATGACTAAATAAACCTGCGTATTATTGACTGCACCTTTGTAGGGCCCACCAAATATACTTATTAGCTCCCGCCACTTTTCTTTCAGATAATCTTGAAATCCTGAATCAGTGTCTTTCCCAATCAATCGTGATAAACTTGTAAACGCAGGTACTAAAATGGAACGGATAGGACCAGGAATACTGCCTTCTTCCAATGTCATGCCATCTTCAAGCTTTTCCCTATGTCGCATGTCTATGACGCTGGTGATACATGGGCCTACGTCATAGATTTTCCCTGGTTCAGTTTTATCCCCTAGCCCAATACCATTTATTTTTTGGTCATTATTATATCCAAAACCCAGTACATCACCGTTTCCTGTAAATCGCTTGCCGATCATGTTGGAGATGTTGAGGCCATTATTTGTAGATCTACATAGAATTTCTGTACTGCCAAGTGAGCCGGCAGATATAATCACATTATCTGCCGAGATGAACATATCAGGTGCATCAAAGTTTTCCCTGCCGGTATTAAAAACCTCAAAATGTATAAGCCATTTAGACGCTACTCTTTCAATATATCGTACGCCAATTTCGGTAAATATTTCTGCTCCATGATTTACCGCATCCGGCAAATAATTCATTGCCGTAGTGTTTTTGGCTTTGTGATTACATCCTGTCACACAATCGCCGCAGTTGTTGCATCTTTCTTGTTCGACTCCCACATGATTAACTTTATTCTCAAAAGTCACATTAATATCCAAAAGTCTGAATTCTTCATTTACTGCCATTGCAGATTTGCGCATTCCCTCTGTTTTGGCAAGAACAGGATACCCGTTTTTACCCTCTGGATAGGGGACTGGAAGTAGCATTTCTCGGGCGCGGGCAATTCCGGATTTTAATGAACCCATATCGTTTTGCAACTTTTCAGGCCAAATATAATCTTCAAAAATATTTTTTTCAGCTTCGATCGAAACATTGGCATTGACCAGCGATGTGCCTCCAAGTCCGCACCCCTTAAACACACTAATGTCATCACCGACCACAAAATTGTAAAGACCATTGCCGTCTCCAATTGTTTTTTTGCCAGTTTGAATTTGCATTTCCTTTCCCGCTGCTGCCAAACCAGAAGGAAACTCTCCGGATAAAAATTCTTTGCCTTTTTCCAGTAAACATACTTTTTTGTTGATCCTCGACATCCTCGATGCTGCAATACTCCCTCCATATCCAGAGCCAATGACTACAACTTCATATGCGCTTTTTAGTTCGGTGATGGGTTTTGACAATCTATTCATAATATTTTAATAGCTTAAATTAGGATGTTGTGATTTACTCTTATTTGGGTGCTTGATTCCTCATATTTTTCATTTTATTCCAATTATATAATTTAGATGCCATGCGATATTTCATTCCTATTCCTCCTGAAGTACATCAATGTGACTAAATGATAATTCTTGCTCTTTCCTCGCAATAAGAACTTCGGCCTGATATACCAGTCTCATTCCAATACATAGTTGCCCAGATTTAGTGTTGATGGATAGTGCGGAAACCAGAAGAAATGCAATGACCAAAATAGGCCTACATACAATGAGGCGCAAAAGAAAATATATGCGTTGCTAATGTCTATAAATGTTTGTTTCATGGTTTAGTTGATATTTAGTAAATATGAATAGTTGATAATCTGATTATTATAATTTTACATTCGTGCATTCGTGGCTATATTTTACTTCTCGGAGTGGACTCAAATCTTATATTTTTCATAATCTGTGATTGACGGGGGAGGAAGCCAATCTTCATTTAAATTAAGATCATAAACACTCTCCAATCCCTCAGGCATTTCTTTTGGGGGCTCATCATAAGTCATAAACCAACAATCGAAATGATCATCAAGGATACCATTGGCTTTGGGCATAAACATGGTAAAAAATGGATTGGGATTGATATCAATATCCCTTAAGAAGGAAACCCTGGGATGGTCTCCGATATACAATTTGGCTTTGGCTTTGTTGAAAAGGTTTACACTGGCTTTGGTCTGAAAATAGATATATGATGCCATGAGCATATTGCGGTATTGGCAATAATTATTCGTTCCGATTTTAACTTTAATTGAGGGAGATTTTGGCCTTTCAATTTCTATTCGAAATGCAAATTGGCCATCTTTTTCATATTGACTACTCACGACATCATCGCTTACCTCAAAAGCCAGATTTGCTTTGTGCTTTGGCATGCCCCAAATACCCTTTCCCCCCTTAACTGAAACTTCAGAACTTACCGGCAGATCAATTATATATTGCCCTGTGCCATAGGTTTTCATAAGAAGCGTATTTAATATTGGCGGAGCAGGCTTGCTGCCATGAGTGCAAGCTATGGCAATACTGTATTCTATGTATTTGCCAATACTGGTATCAATATAATCGATCACAGTAATCAACATAGCACCCCTGCCATTTGGTAATTTTAGTGCATGAACTTCATTGCCGGGGAGTAAAGCATTGGCTTTTTCCCAGTCACACGAAAATCCCGCCATGAGGGCTGGAGAGTTTTTGGCACTTACAGGCATTTTGTAAGGGATATTGTCGACAAGAGCAAAGCGCCCTTCATACTTTTTAACGCGTTTTGGAATGGCCATAGTCAATCTTGGTTTAGTTCTTTAATCATAATTGGAAATATATCTTTTGATGAGGTTTTGCCTAAAAACACATCTAGGTGACTGTAATTATCCATGATATAAAGTTTGTGAAACTTCGGCTTAAGACCATCAAGATAATTGAATGTTTCGCTTTGACTGGCTGGATGAAAGCAAAGGTTTTGCGCACCACCAAATAGAACAACGCGCGCATCGGTTTTTGGTGGGTTATCAACATAGGTTTTAGAATTTCCTTCTTTGGAATGTGCAGGGACCAATGCTTTGGCATGAACACATTTTCTAATCTGATCAAAAAATGAAAGTGGTACATCAGCAAATTCATACTGGATCCATTCCATAGTTTTCTGATCTAAATTCTCTAGTAACCAAAGGGCCGGAAACCCTGCTCCATAGGTGAAGCTGACAAATTTTCCTACCAATGTGTCTTTTTCCCAATGCGAGGCAGACACAATAAACCTTAGCATTTTCGATTTGAAATCAGGAGCACTCAAACCCCATGCAGGATTAAGGTATGGAAATATTAGTTTGACCAATGGCAAGTAGTAGTTGAGTTTGATTTCTGCGTATCTGGGAACAATAGGATGAAGGGAAACGGCATTACTGATGATGGTTTTTACCTCCGGCACCAAACCCAAGACTGCTGAAATCATAAAACTCGTGCTTCCCTGGCAGTGAATAATTGCTTTAATTTCTTTTGCTCCCGTTCTCTTAATAATTGTCTTTACTGCTGCCGGATGATCATTGATGGCGATTTGATCCAGATCCCATTGATTGGGTAAGAAGTCAATGCTTCCTCTCCAGTTTTCAAGCCATACATCATATCCTTCCCTGACCAGCATTTCAATGATGTTATTTTCAGTAGGCGGGTTAAATATTTTGGCTCTTACACCTGCTCCATGAACCAGCAATACCGGACATTTATGCGTGCTCACATTTACGACGTGCAAGAGATTACATGTTACACCATCATAAGCATCAAATTCGATGGTTTCAAATTGACAGCTCATTGCAAAATAGTTAGGTTATATTTCGTAGATAATCAGTAATATATTTTTTAACATATAATGCATGAGATCATGATTAATATATAACAAACATGACAAGTCATCTATTTCTAAAAAATGTGATTACCGAATAACCGCATATGAAATATAGCAATAATTATTTTATAATGTTATATAAATGATATTATTAATCAAATTATGATTGATTTTATAAAGAAGGGAATTGATAACTTATCAATAAATAGTTGATCGAATTCAACGAATATTGATTCTTTGTTGAAAAAATAGATAAAATAGAAATGGTTCTATATGCAATACAGTGGGTTATTATCATTGACACAGATTCACAGATTATAATATTATCTTTTTTTCACCAAAACGAATTATTAGAAGCTCCCTTAACCCTAATGGACATTTTAATCTCACGCATAATGTTGGCCAACTATTCCCTTTCCCCCATCAGAGTTTCTGAGGAGGATAAAGATTTTGAATTTATCTTAAAATTAATCTGAGAATCTGTGGCTTCATGTTTTTACTGGCACAAATCAAAATAGAACCATAGAAATTAACTATACAAAAATTGGATGTGCAAATAATCCACAAATATTTTTTAATAATCAGCGGATTTAATCAACTTTAATAAAATCGATAAATTGAAATAATTTATCCTTTAATACTGCGAATTAATTTTAACAGATATGACTAATCAATGCAACACGCTCAGGTTTTTCTTTCAATTATTGGTGTTATCAATTATTTGGTCTTCTTGTACGTCCTCACTTTATGTTGCACCAAAGCAGGCCGATTGCAAAGGTTCATCAGACCAAAAATGCTTTTTGATTAGGAAAAATCTTGGTGAGAATTGGATACTTCATTATTACGATATCAAGGGGTTTGATTATCAGCCGGGTTTTAGCTATAAACTAAAAGTAAAAAAAGAAAACGTCAAAAACCCACCATTGGATGCTTCTACCTTTAATTTTAAATTAGTTGAAATTCTTGAGATGACTGATGTTACCGATGACATTAATTTAGAAGATTTGGCAAATAAAGTATGGAAACTGGAATATTTAAAATTGAATAGGGTTGAGGTAGGGATGGAAAAAATAATTCCGACAATTGAATTTGGAATGGAAAATAAAGTTTCTGGGTTTGGAGGATGCAATGAATATAATGCTGGTTTTTCACTTGATGGAAGGATTATAAAAATTGGTGAAATAGGCTCCACAAAGATGCTCTGCCCACAAGGTACTGAATTGGAAAGTAACTATTTTGAGGTATTGAATATGGAAATGCAAGCATTATTTAGCGAGGGGAAACTGATGCTTACAGGTGAAGGTGGAAACCAATTGATTTTTGGATATAAATAGACCTCAGTCATAAATCTTTAATTTTTTGAACTTCGTTTTAAAATGAATAAAACTTCCCTAATACCCCACAATGAACGTATTCAATCTCTTGATATTCTTCGAGGTGTGGCTGTTCTTGGAATATTGATCATGAATATTCAAAGCTTTTCCATGGTATCTGCTGCCTATATTAATCCCAATGCATTTGGCGATTTGGGCGGGATGAATAAAATGGTTTGGCAATTGAGTCACATTTTTGCAGATCAGAAATTTATATCAATATTTTCCATGCTTTTTGGTGCGGGGATAATATTGTTCATTGAGCACGTTGAGAAAAAAGGATACCTTCCTGCGCGATTTTACTTCCGCCGATTATTTTGGCTTTTTACATTTGGACTGATCCATGGATATTTATTTTGGCATGGAGATGTTCTTGTGGCATATGCTGCTTGCGGAGTGCTAGCATTTTTGCTTCGAAAAATATCTCCTTGGGTTTTATTGCCATTAGGGTTGATTATTTTTTTTGTGCCGTCTTTCAACTATTGGCTGTTTGGTAAATCAATGGAGTTGTGGCCGGCTGAAGCCACAAATGGTTTACAAGAATTGTGGGCTCCTGGACGTGAATCTATTGATAAAGAAATTGGTATGCTCACAGGAAGCATTACTGATCAGTTGAAGTGGAGAATCCCCGAAACATTTAAAATGCAGACGTTCATTTTTGTTATTTGGTATGGGTGGCGAATTTTTGCTTTGATGCTGATTGGTATGAGTTTTTATAAACTGGGGTTGCTCAGTGGTAACTTAAGAAAAAAAATATATGCTATTTTGATTCTTGCCACCTTGCCAATAGGATTGATATTGACATTTATAGGTATTAATAACAATTTTGATCAGGCATGGAGCATGGAGTATGCTATGTTTTTCGGCTGGCAATGGAATTATTATGGCAGTTTGTTTGTGGCAGTGGGTTATATGGCTGTTGTGCTGCTTTTGTCCAAGTATATAAAAATGAAACTTTTGGCAAACGTTGGCAGACTGGCATTTACAAACTATATATTGATGACAATAATTTGCACTACAATATTTTATGGCCATGGTTTCGGAATGTTTGGTGCAGTAGATCGATTGTGGCAAATTGAAGCAGTATTGGCAATATGGGTATTTATATTGTTGTTTAGTCATTTTTGGACTAAGCGATTTTATTTTGGACCTTTAGAATGGTTATGGCGTTTTTTAACCTATGGGAATAAACCAATATTTAAAAAGTAATTTTCTATTACAATTTTCTGAATAGTAAAAGCATGACTAAAAAGAAAGAAATTCAACTTTTACAAAAACAAATTGAAAAACTTGAAGCTGATGATTTTGATCTGGAAGCGTGGAAATCAAGTGCCATTATTATTTTGGAACGCATATTTGGTGTTGACAATCAAAAAATTAAACAGATCGAAAAAGTTAAATACGATCAGAGTAGTTGGGCGTTAAGAGAAGCGAAAGGGTCAAAAAATATGATGGAAACCTGCAAAAAGCAGAGCAAAGAAATATTGCAAATATCCATAGATGAGTTAGAATTGTTTGGATTGCCGGATGATATGAAAGAAGCTCAAGCCGCACCTTTCAAAACGGTGATTGTGAACGCCCTGGAAAATGAATTAAAAATCGCACAATATAAAGATCTGGTTGCCATAATTAATGCTGACATGGCGAGTGAAGAAAAACAAAATAAACTAGTGGATGCACTGTCATCCTATGGCAATGATGCAGCAGAAAATATGCTGATATCTATATTATTGACTGATCAAATAAAAAAATATCTATAGCCCAGAGCAATGATAAAAAGAGATTTTGTTATGCGGATGATTGATGAGTTTGGCAAATTCATGAGTTTGGTTGCGGGCTTAAAAAATGATGGTAAATATGATGATGCGCTCATAAAAGTTAGTGATGTGTTTGAAGGAATGTTGCAATTAGATTCAAAATTTTTGAAGTCTGTAAGCTCCGATGAATTATTGAATTATTTGATGCATGATTTAAAGTATAGCGATCAATACCTAAAAATGGTTTCAGATTTACTTTATGAAGAAGGGATGATATATCATGAAAGCGGAGACCCAATTAGTGCACGCAATGTTCTTGAAAAGACCAGAATATTGATCAATCATTTAATGGATTCCGGATCGACTTTCTCATTTGACTGGTATGAAAAATTGAGTGTCATCGATGAGATTTTAAACTGATAATTATGCTTTTATATTTGTATCATTATATGTTTTAAGTTAAAACCTATCAATTTTCCATTTAAAGGATTGGATTTAATTACAACAATCTTTATTGCTTTATAGAGACTTTTATGAGTAAAATTAAACAAGATAGCCAAGTCAAATCAATAGTTTCTGTGACGGAAGAGAATATTTTAGAAAATTATATTATCATCACAACTGTAAATAAGAACTACCTTAAAATATTTGATTTGTGGTATCATTATTTCCAGAAGACAAACTATGCATCCATTTTACGTGTAATAACAATCGATAAAGAAAGCAATGACTATATTTCTAAAAAATCAATTGAAACCATTTATTTAGGGAAACCTACAAGTAATTTCAACAAAATTGTTGTCTGGAGATTTGATATAATTTTCAATCTTTTAAAGCAAGGTAAAAGTGTTATTCAAACCGATGCAGATGCCATTTGGGTTGATGCAAATTTGGAACATATTATTAACGAAAAATTCGACATTCAGATATCAGTGGAATATGGCATTCCGGAAGATGTATTGGCAAAGTGGAAGTTCACGCTTTGCACAGGGTTTGCCATCTTTCATAGTAATGATAGTGTGCTATCATTCTATAAATATTTTTTAGAATATTGCGCCGATATTAAGGATGATCAAATGGCCTTCAATCGGCTTCTTTTGAAAAATGGTATGGAATGGGAACTGAAACATATCACAAGAAATTCTGGCAGTTTAAAAAAATTTAATCTGTTAATCGAGGCAGTTAGCTACTATACTATTGGAAGAACAATAGAGGAAAAAAGTGATTTATCTGTTTTTCATCCATTTCTTCCGAGCAACAATCAAAATTTGAAAGTTTTAGATCTTATCAGGAGACTTAAAACAATAAACAACGACCCTTTTCTTGATAGTTATCGCAAGTCCATAATCTTAAGTACAAATGGATGGATTTCTACTGCTATCGGTTGGACTGCCGTGGTATTTCATAAGGCAATCAGAAATCTGAAGAAAAAAATTAAAAGTAAAAAGCGTTGATTTTATAAGTATAATTTAAAATTTCGCAAAGTGTTATATGGTAAATAAGCAAAGTAAATTGAAGAAAAATTACAAGAAGGAAATATTAGATAATTACGTTGTCGTAACAACTGTAAATAAAAATTACCTCAAAATTTTTGATTTATGGTATCACTATTTTGAATCTACTGAATATAAATCGATTTTAAAGGTTATCACCATTGATCAGGAAAGCGAAGATTATATCTCTGAAAAATCAATTGAAACCATTTTTGTTGAGAAACCCTCAAGTAATTTTGATAAAATCGTTGTCTGGAGATTTGAGATAATACTAAACTTATTGAAGCAAGGGAAAAATATAATTCAGACAGATGCAGATGCAATTTGGATAAATCCAAGACTTGAGCAGATTGTTGATGATAGTTATGATATCCAGATATCAACAGAATATGGCATTCCTGAAAATGTACTTTCTAAATGGGGATTTACACTTTGTACAGGATTTATCATATTCCACAGCAATCCAAATATTATTTCATTTGTAAAAAGTTGGATTGAAAAATGTGTTAATGTAAAGGGCGATCAAACAGTATTTAATAATCTATTGTTGGATAATGGTATCCAATGGGAGCAAAATAACATTACAAAAAATACCGGTTTTGTGAAAAAATTAAATCTAAATATTGAAGCTATTAGTTATTATACTATTGGCAGAACAATAGAAGAAGAAAGTAACATATCTATTTTTCATCCATACTTACCAAGCAACAATCAAAATTTAAAAATCATAGATCTGATAAAAAGGTTGAAATTGATTGATGATGATCCATTTTTAGATGATCTTTTTAGGCAAGTAATTTTAAATCCTAAGGGTTGGCTGATAAGTACAATTGGTTGGGCAGCTATTATTTATCACAAAGGCAGAAGAAAGTTGAAGGAGAGATTTAATTGATTAAATCAACTTCCTTGCCTATCGACGTGTCTTTTTATTTTTATTAATCAACTAAATTTTTAGTATGAGTATTTCTGAATTATATCAAGGTAAGCAGGTGGATAAATTATCTAAAGAAAAAGAAATTTTAGAGAACTTCCTTATCGTAACAACTATAAACAAAAATTACCTCAAAATATTTGATTTGTGGTATCACTATTTCAAGTTCTCTAAATATAAGTCATTGTTACGGGTGATCACTTTAGATAAAGAGAGTGATGATTATATCTCAAAGAAATCAATATATACAATTTTCATTGGAAAACCCACACAAAATTTTGATAAGATAATGATTTATCGGATTGAATTAATTCTGGAAATTTTACAGAGCGGGAAAAATGTAATTCAAACTGATGCTGATGCAATCTGGGTTAATCCTAATTTAGAGGAAATTGTTGATAAAATGTTCGACATTCAAATTTCTACAGAATATGGAATACCTGAAGAAGTATTGTCTGAATGGGGATTTACACTATGTTGTGGATTTGCCATTTTCCAAAGCAATAAAAATGTGATTTCTTTTTTTAAGAAATGGAAAGAAAATTGTGTGAATGATAAAGGGGATCAAATCATATTTAATAAATTACTTCTGAAATATGGAATGAAATGGGAGCAGGATAGCATTACCAAAAACACAGGTTATATAGAAAAATTAAATCTACGAGTCGAAGCCATAGATTATTTTTCTATAGGTAGAACCATAGAAGGTGATAGTAATCTATCTATTTACCATCCATTTCTTCCAAGCAACAATCAAAATTTAAAAATCATAGATCTGATAAAAAGGTTGAAATTGATTGACGATGACCCTTTTTTAGACGACTATATGAGGTCAATAGTTATTAACCCAATAGGTTGGATCTTGACCACCTACGGGTGGGCAGTCATTGTTTATCACAAAGGAAGAAGAAAGCTAAGAGAGAGATTTTCATAACTTTTCCGAAAATAAATATTCTTTTATGCCCTTTAGTTTATCAATAGCTTCATAAGTATTTTTGGCCCAGCAAAAACGTATGAAGCTACCAAACTCAGCATTATTTCTTATCCCAACTTTTATTTGGGGCTCTACATGGTATATCATCAAATTTCAAATTGGAGATACAGACCCACTTTTTTCTGTTGGCTATAGATTTGCCCTGGCTGGGATAATACTACTTTTATATGCACGAATTAAACATCTGAATTTAAGATATTCCGTCAGAAATCATTTTTTTATTGCCTTGCAAGGGGCGTGTCTTTTTGGAGCAAATTATTGGCTGGTTTACATGGCCACAAAGCATCTCACTAGTGGTTTGGTGGCTGTGGTTTTTTCCGGTCTTATTTTCATGAATGTGTTTTTTAATGCTCTCATTCTAAAAGCTCCTGTGCAAAAATCAGTTATTGCTGGAGGAATGGTTGGCTTTATTGGCATTTTCTTGATTTTTAAAGAAGAGCTTAAAGCTTTCAGTTTTTCAGATCAGGATTTCTTGGCATTTCTTATGGCGTTGGCGGCACTCACATTCGCTTCATTGGGAAATATCTTGTCTGCTTACAATCAAAAACAAAAACTTCCAATAATTCAGACCAATGCATTTGGTATGATTTATGGATCTTTGTTTGTGCTGTCAATAGCATTTTTGTCGGGCAAAGATATTGGGTTTGATGTCACGTTTTCCTACATATCTTCCCTGCTTTACCTCTCTATATTTGGGTCAATAATAGCATTTTCAAGTTACTTGAGTTTATTGGGGAGAATTGGACCAAACAAGTCGGGGTACATTACCTTAGTCATGCCGGTTATTGCCTTAATAATTTCGACCTTTTTAGAGGGGTATCAGTGGACTTTTTATGGAGTTTCCGGTCTTGTGCTTATCCTCTTTGGCGTTTTCGTGGCATTGCAAAAGAGATAGAACCACATCTGTCATTCTTGGCAAAAAAATAAAATTCATACTAAATGTTTATACTGGATAAAATACGACTATCTAATTTTATGGTTATATAATGATGGTAAAAAGCAATTGAATGCTAACAAGAGATAATATTTAGTAAGTTATTAGCCGAGAATAATATGTTTTGCCGATAAAAATGTAATTTGGGGCATTGAAGGCAATCCAAGGGTTTCCTTTTAATTTTATTGAAATATTAACAAAACACAGCTTAAAAATGAAAAAAAGAAATTGGCAAAAAACATTCGTATTCGGAATTCTAATATTATTTATGTCTGGAAATGTATTTGCTCAGGCACAGCCTGAAATAGATTCTGGGGCAACCGCCTGGATGCTTACCTCCACCGCCCTGGTACTTTTAATGATTCCCGGTCTCGCCATGTTTTATGGTGGTCTTGTAAAAACCAAAAATGTTCTTGGAACCATGATGCACAGTTTTGCAGCAATGGGTGTAATGACTATTTTATGGATTACCGTTGGCTATAGCATGTGTTTTGGAGAAAATGTTTTAGGAGGTTGGTTTGGATGGAACTCTGATTATTTTTTGTTGTCGGGTATTGATACCAACATAATGGAAGGCGGAGTTCCTGAGTATGTATTTTCTATGTTTCAAGGAAAATTTGCCATTATCACCCCGGCACTTATTGCCGGAGCCTTTGCTGAGAGAGTTAATTTTAAAGGGTATATGATTTTTATTGTCCTTTGGGGTGTTTTGGTTTATAACCCACTTTGTCACTGGGTATGGGCAGAAGATGGTTTTTTGTTTAACCTGGGTGCAAATGGAGCGATAGATTTTGCAGGAGGAACAGTAGTACATATTTCCGCAGGCGTTAGCGGACTTGTAGCTGCAATTTACCTTGGAGCAAGACGTGGATATCCAAAAACAGCCTTCGAACCCAATAATCTTGTCATGACCATGATTGGTGGTGGGTTGCTTTGGGTAGGTTGGTTTGGCTTTAATGCAGGGAGCAGTATTTCATCAGGATTGGCTACCGCCCAGGCCTTAACCGCTACACAGGCAGCAGCAGCAGCTGGCGGTCTGGCATGGATGATGATTGAAGGAATTCATCTTGGCAAGGCAACAGCCCTTGGATTTATAAGTGGAGTCCTTGCAGGATTAGTAGCAGTTACCCCAGCAGCAGGTGTTGTTCAGCCAAGCGGTGCAATTGCACTTGGATTAATTGCTTCTGGAATTTGTTATAGCTTTATCATGGTTAAAAACAAGCTGGGATATGATGATAGTTTGGATGCGTTTGGCATTCATGGAGTTGGTGGTATTGTCGGCGCACTATTACTCACCTTTTTTATAAGGAAAAGTTGGATGGAAGAGGCTTCAGCATTGGTTGATGGGGGTTGGACTGTTATGCAGCAGTTTGGAGTTCAGGTAGCTGCGGTACTAATTGCCATAGTTTATGCTGGAGTAATAACGTACATTTTATTAATCATCGTAAGTAAAACCGTTGGACTGAGAGCTTCAAAAGCCAGTGAAATGGGCGGGCTGGATAATTCATATCATGGTGAGCATGGTTATGGAATGTTAAATGCTAATTAACTGAAAGGAAAATGAAATTAATAACAGCAATTATAAGAGAAACTCAATTGGATGCAGTAAGAGAAGCATTGATTGAAGCAGATATCACAAGGATTACAGTTAGCCGTGTTTCCGGTCATGGCCAGCAACAAAGTGTTGAAATTTATAGAGGGCGAAAGGTTGTGCCAAATTTGATCCCAAAAACCAGGCTGGAAATTGCCATAAATGATGATTATGTCGAAAGGGCAATTGACACGATAATTAAAGCGGCAAGATTTTCCATCGGTGATATTGGAGATGGTACATTGGGAGATGGTAAAATTTTCGTTACTGCACTTGAAGAATGTATTCGAATTCGCACAAACGAACGAGGGCCGGATGCTGTTTAAATAGCAAAATCAGTAAGTCACCGGTAAAATCATTAAGAAAGATTGTCATTTTGTTTGGCAATCTTTTTTTATGCCCTGAGCATTTTCTCAACGTCTCAATAAAATGCTCAATTGTAGCCCCCTTTAAATTAAACATTTAACTTATTGACATTGACCGGCGAGGCAGGCTTGAAACAGTATTTGAAACACTATGAAAACCCTGCGGGAACAAATAGAATAAGCGAGTTACCAGGTATATTTGTTTTTTGAAAGAATGAATAGACGTCCCCTTTAGTAATAAAACACGGCTAAGTTCTAATTGTAACAGTATTTTGTTTAAAAAGCTCAA
>CAZDRA010000040.1:0-37894 GCA_964507705.1 uncultured Roseivirgaceae bacterium
CACAAGATTGTGAGACTTATCCACCCACCGGTCCTATGATAATGGCAGAATTTCCTGAAGTAGAAAATTTCACCAGAGCATATCAAATTGGAGAGCCTTCGGTTATCATTAAAGTAGGAGAGAAGCAACACGAACTGGATAAAATGTATGCTGTTGATAGTTCTTTTTTCTCCATGTTTTCCTATCCTTTATTGTATGGAACAAACAAGGATATTTTCGAACAACCCAATCAGGCGGTTTTAACGGAGACCACAGCACTCAAATATTTTAACCACTTGGATATTGTTGGAGAAATCGTAGATATTCAATATACTCAAGGGAACATACCATTAAATATAGTAGGTGTCATTGAAGATAGTCCATCAAATACCCATCTCAAATTTGATATGCTCATTTCCTATCCAACCATGGCAGGAGACAAAGTAATGAAGGAAGTATATGGTGAATATGATGATAATTTGAATGGGAATAATACCTATACTTATGTGATGTTAGCTCCCAATACTGATTTCTCGAAATTCGAAAAATCTCTGGTTGATTTAAATAGAAAATTAGTCGAGCAGAAAATACTAACAAATGACCGTGTCATTGCCCAAAAAATTAGTGATATCCATTTGTATTCCAACAAGACTTTTGAACCGGAACCCAATGGCAATGCAGCATCTGTATATTTTTTATTGGGTGTAGCATTTTTGGTCATCATAAGTGCCTTCGTAAACTATATCAATCTGGCAACTTCCAAAGCTTTAGACAGGGCCAAAGAAGTGGGAATGCGCAAGGTAGTAGGATCAACAAAAAACCAACTTAGGATTCAATTTTTATTTGAATCATTTCTTACCAACCTAATCGCTGGGGTTTTAGCGGTTTTACTGGTCATTGCCATCCGTTCTAAATTTACTGAGTTAGCAGGTTTGCCCACAGGCTTTGCAATTTATGAGGATATGTTTTTCTGGATATTGCTTGGGTCATTTATTTCAATAGGTGTTTTATTTTCTGGTTTATATCCAGCATTTGTATTATCATCGTTTAAGCCATCTCTGGTTTTAAAGGGAAATTTCACACATTCTACTCAAGGCGTATTGCTTCGTAAGTCTCTGGTAGTATTCCAATTTGCCATCACGATCATATTGTTAATTCAAATATTCACGGTCAACGAACAACTGGATTATATGAGAAACATTGATCTGGGTCTTCGCACGGATCATACCATTGTCATAAAAGCACCCTCGCATAAGAATGCAAATCAAAACTTTAGTGTTTTCAAGCAAAGTTTGTTGGCAAATTCCAATATAAAATCAGTATCCTTTTCTGCCGCTGTACCTGGTGAATTGGCTAATGAAATGAGTACCACTTCAGGTATTAATTTATCGGATAAAATAGAAGACCATCATTATAATTTTTATCTAACTGAAATTGATGCTGATTTTATTCCCTTAATGGAAATGGAGCTTCTGGCTGGAAATAACTTTAACGAAACCAGCCATATGGACAAGAGACAAGTAATCGTAAATGAAGAGGCGATTCGCTTATGGGGAATTGGAGAAACAAAAGATGCGATAGGTAAAAAGTTGAGTTTTTGGGGAATCGAATGGACGATTATCGGGGTACTCAAAAATTACCATCAGGAATCTGCCAAGGCACCTTATGTGCCAATAATACACATGTTCTCCACTTATTTTGGGAATCTTGCCAGTATCAAATTTATTAATGACGATCCAAAAAAACAGGTCGCCCAGATCAAAGATATCTATGAGTCAGTTTTTCCTTCGTCACCGTTTTCCTATTTTTTTATGGATGATTTGTATGATAATCAATTCAAATCAGAACAAAGATTTCGAAGTGTTTTTGGCGTTTTAACAGGTTTCTCCATCTTGATAGCTTGTTTGGGCTTGTTTGGATTGGCCTCCTTTACGGTGTTAAAAAGAAGGAAGGAAATAGGAGTAAGAAAAGTGTTGGGGGCAAGCAGCATCAATATATTGCTTTTATTGTCCAGCAACTTTTTAAAAACGGTATTGCTATCCGCTATTATAAGTATTCCAATAGCTTATCTATTGGTACAAAGCTGGCTGGAGAATTTTGCCTTTCAAATAGAATTAAGCTGGTGGCTATTTTTAGTGCCTGTATTGTTGGTTATATTCTTGGTGATTGTTTCTATAAGTATCAAAACTATCATAGCAGCAACGGCAAATCCGGTTGAGTCATTAAAGTCGGAATAGAAGACCTGTCAGGTTTTAAAAACCTGACAGGTCTAAAAAATAAAATATCATGATAAAGAACTACTTAAAAAACAAGCATCAGGAGTCTTTTAAGACAAAAGGGAACTGCGATCATCAACATTGTTGGGGTTTCAAAACTGGTTTGGTTTGTTTTTAACATGTTGACAAGACAAAGATTATTCCTTGATTTTCGAAATTTATACTTCCGGTATTTTGAGCTGTTGTTGTTAGTTGTTACCAGCATGTTAGCTTGTTTTCTGCCAGATTTTTGTTTTGAGTCCAAGAATGGTGTTGAATACAAATATGTTTTCAGTAAAACGTCTTTTATAAAATATAGGTTGAGGGTTTATTGAGCAAAAAAATAATTAAGCAAAACAATTATGTCACTCACATTCAGATTATTTATTAGAAATTTTAAGAAAAGACCTACGACCAATTTTATTAATTTACTAGGTTTGTCTTTAAGCTTGGCATTGGTAATAATACTTTCTACACATTATTACGGTGAAACGACTATTGACACCCACCATAATCAAGCAGATCAGATCTATATGATAGGTTATGATAAACCCAGCTATCGTCCGGATACACCTGGAAACCTCAAAGCTGAATTAGATACCAAAATACCGGGAATTATCACAACCACAAGAATTGTGAAGAATAGAGAAATTGTATTTCAGGTAAGAAACAATAAAGCTGTTGCAGTGAATCTTATATCCGCTGATCCCGAGTTTTTTGAGATTTTTACCTATAACGTGGTTTCGGGAAATATTAACCTTGCATTTCAAAACCCAATGTCAGTTGTATTAACAAGTGCAAAAGCCATAGAGCTTTTCGGGAGTGATCAAGTTATAGGCAGAGAAGTAAAAATTAACTATGAACATTTATTAACAATAACCGCAGTAATTGAACCTATCGGAAAATCCTGTCTTACATTTGATGCAATTATACCCATAACATCAAATACTACCTTACATCTTTACCCCGAGGATTTATTTACTAAATGGGACTTTAGAAATTGCCAAACTATTGCTTTGGCAGATCAAAAAATTGATATTGAAGAACTCAGTCATTCAATCACTCAACTATTCCCAAAATCAGCAATTGATACAGAGATTAAATTATTGCCTCTTCGTAAAATTTATTTTTCTGATCTTAATGTTGTTTTTCTTGATCACATTCAGCTGGGAGATCAAGCCAAAGTTTTGATCCTTTTATTAGTCGCAGGCTTAATACTTGTCGTAGCCATTATCAATTACAATAATATTTTTACTACTCACCAGTTAGAAAAAATTAAAGAAATCGGAATAAAAAAAGTCATTGGTGCAACCCGACACCATATCGCTAAAGAGATTTTATTAGAATCTGCCCTCACTTTTCTACTAGCATTTATCTTTGCTGTGGGTATCGTAAATATAATTGCTCCCACAATTATGAATTATACCGGTATCGATTATTCGCACAAACTTTTATTTTCTCCCATATACTTGTTGATATTATTATTAGGTATGTTGATATTAGGTTTAATCCTTGGTATAATGTCTTTACAAAAGTTCACATCCTCCTCTACACTCAATAATCTTAATAATAAATTGTCTGATAAAATCAATAAGTCTCGAACTAAAAGAGCATTTGTAGTTATTCAATTTTCAATCGCCATTATTCTAATCGCCTTTACCATTTTGGTTTACAAACAAGTAAGTTTTGGATCAAAAGACCTAGGCTTGGATCAAGAGAATATTATCATAATAAAATTACCCAGACAAATAGCAAGCAAAAAACAATTATTGAAAGAAAAGCTCGACAATCATACCATAGTGCAAAAGGTCTCATTATCCAATTTTTACCCAGGAAACGACCTTGGGTTGTCTCGCATGCAAACACTGGATACAGGAGAAGATATAGAACTTACATTCAAAAGGATCTTTGCCGACCATGAATTCTCGGATTTACTGAATTTAGAAATTGTCGAAGGTCGTTCTTTTTTGCCAAATACAACCAGGAGCAATATAGAAGTATTGGTTAATGAGACATTTGTAAAGGACCATGATCTTTCAAATCCAGTCGGGCTTACTATGTCATATACTAGTATCGAAACAGTTTATGAAATTATCGGTGTAATAAAAGATTTTCATTTTGAACCAGTAAATAAAAAGATCAGTCCTTTGGTAATCATAGGGAGTAGTAACTCATCCCAGCTTTTGATTAAAATTCAAGCCAATGACATTAATGAACTTAATGCCAATCTGGAACAAATAAAGATTATGTACGCTAAGCTATTCCCTGATTTTCCTATTGAGTTAAGATTTTTAGATAACGCAGTAGAAAGAATGTATCAAAGTGAAGTGAAATTCAGGAAGACCTTTACTCTTTTTGCAGGAAGTTCAATCTTGTTATGTTGTTTGGGAATATTGGCTTTAACAATGTTTGCCTGTCAGCGCCGAATTAAGGAGATTGGCATACGTAAAGTCAATGGAGCTTCGATCGGCCAAGTGATGGTCTTGTTATCCAGTGATTTTATAAAATGGATTGTTATTGCTTTTCTCATAGCCACACCAATAGCCTGGTACGCTATGAGTCAATGGCTGAAGAACTTTGCTTATAGAACAGAAATAAGTTGGTGGATTTTTGTTTTGGCCGGATTGACAACTTTAATTATTGCAGTAGTGACTATAAGTTGGCAAACTTATACTGCAGCAACTGCAAATCCGGTTAAATCATTAAAGTCGGAATAGAAGACCTGTCAGGTTTTAAAAACCTGACAGGTCTAAAAAATAAAATATCATGATAAAGAACTATTTAAAAACAAGCATCAGGAGTCTTTTAAGACAAAAGGGAACTACCGCCATCAATATTGTGGGCCTCACATTGGGCCTTACCTGTAGTATGTTGATTTTGCTTTGGATTGGCAATGAGATAAGCTTTGATCGGACGCACAAGGACGGAGACAGGATCTACAGGATGCTGTTTAATATCCAATATCCCAATGGCACCATCAACACATGGCGGAACGCTCCTCAACCGCTTGAAGAGGTCCTGGAAAAGGAATATCCGGAAATCGAGCATGCCATGCTCATAAGCTGGAATGGCGACAGACTATTGACTTTGGGAGATCAAAATTTTAAAAAGTCTGGTGTTTTTGCCAGTGAGGATATTTTCGAAATATTTGACACACCATTTATTGTTGGCAAAAAAGAGACAGCGCTAAAAGAAAAAAACTCTATTGTCATTACCGAAAAGCTTGCTCAAATATTATTTGGAGATAATTGGAGGCAAGAGGAAATCCTTGGAGCTGCCATTATGTTAGAAAAAGAAGATTTGCTTACGATAACCGGAATCGTACCCAATTCACCAAGTAATTCTTCTATTCAATTTGATTATGTGATCCCTTTTAAGTTTGGATTAGAAAAACAACCCTGGAATCGCCAATGGGGAAATTTTAATAACCGAATGTTTGTAAAACTCAAGGAAGGAGTAGAGGTCAATGCATTTAATGAGAAAGTAGAAGATGTTGTAAAAACCCATAGAAAAAATGGTGAAGGAGATGATACACACGCCTTTGTGTATCCGATTGAAGATCTTTATTTGTATGGTAATTTTGAGAATGGCATCAATACTGGGGGTCGAATAGAATATATCCAAATTTTTGGCGCGGTCTCCATTTTCGTTCTTTTACTTGCTTGCATTAATTTTATGAACATGGCAACTGCCCGCTCTTTCCGCAGAGCTAAAGAGGTGGGTATCAGAAAGGTGGTTGGCGCCAACAAACGTTCATTAATATTTCAATTCATTGGAGAATCAATATTAATTACACTTTTCTCATTGTTATTGGCTGTTGGGCTTTCGCTATTGCTTCTTCCTGTTTTTAATGAGCTGATGAATCAAAGTTTATCCATTGATTTTCAAAATTTAAACTACTGGGTTTTTGGGATAGTTTTTTTAGTCATCACGAGCCTTCTGGCAGGACTGTATCCGGCATTTTTTATATCCGGTTTTAAACCGGCAAGTGTATTGAAGGGTAATCTTGCCACCAGCCACAATGCGGGATTCTTTAGAAAATCTCTGGTAGTTTTTCAGTTTTTCCTTTCGATGATTATGATCATCTCAACTTTTGTAGTACAAATGCAAATTGATTTTATCATGAATAGAAATCTTGGCCTGGATAAAGAAAACGTAATGCTTTATGGATTGAACAATGAATCTTACCCGCATTTCCAAGCCATCAAAAATGAATTACTTCAACATTCTGAAATTGTTAGTGTTACTACCTGCAATCAAAATCCGCTGAATGTTGGCAGCTCTGCCTCAGGAATGGAGTGGGAGGGGAAAAAAGAGGGCGAAGAAATAGAATTTAGCCATCTCTGGGTGACTTACGATTTCATTGAAACATTGGGCATGGAACTATTGGATGGCAGGGATTTTTCTCCTGAATATGGTACAGATTCATCGGCATTCCTTGTGAACGAAGCAGCAATAAAGGCCATGGGATTGGAAAACCCTGTCGGATCAGCATTCAATGGATTCTGGATAGAAGAGGGAAAAATCATTGGCGTGATCAAGGATTTTCATAGCGCTTCTATTTACAATCCAATTGATCCGTTGATAGTCATTATGGATGAGGAACCATATCAATTGTACATAAGAACTGCGTCAGAGAAAACTGGCGATGCCATTCAGCTTTTAGAGAATATTCATGACAAATACACCCAAAGCTATCCTTTTGAATATCATTTTATGAATGAAAACTACGATCAGATATACAAGAGCGAGATGGTGATGAGCAAACTATCAAACTTTTTTGCTGTGCTTGCCATACTTATTTCGTGTCTGGGATTGATCGGCCTTGCCTCACTTACCACGTCGCAGCGGGTTAAAGAAATTGGAATCAGGAAGGTGATGGGCGCAACCATTGCAAATATTCTTTTCCTGCTTTCGAAAGATTACTTCAAATTGATCGTAATCTCCTTTGTGATATCTGCCCCAGTGGCTTATTATTTTATTTCCGCTTGGTTAGAAAAGTTTGCTTTTAGAATTGAAGTCCATTGGTGGATATACCCTGTCGCTGGACTATTAGTGATAATTGTTGCACTGCTATCAGTCGGTAGCCTGTCGGTCAAAGCCGCGGCCACCAATCCGGTAGATAGTTTGCGGGATGAGTGAGGTGCTGTTTTATAGCTGGTAAAGAAATTAAATAATTATTGTCAGAAACCAGAAGCCAGAAGTCCGAAGACCGAAGTGAAAAAGTGTAAAAGCACAAAGTAGGATTTAGATACGTTATTAGTTGTTCGTTCAACAAACCTCTTCTGCCTATGATAAGCAAGCCTGTCTGCCGACAAAGGCAGGCTTGAGGACAAAGGTGAATTGCAGAAAAAAATTAAATTTTTAACTAACTTTATTTGTAAAGAATACAGAGAACTTTAAGCTGCCAAATACATTTAATATAGAACTTAAAATATATAAAGAACACATGATTAAATTAAACAACATTTTCAAATATTATAACACAAAGATTCAGCGAACATTTGTGCTGAAAGACATTGATTTATCCATAGAAGAAGGTGATTTCGTAAGCATCATGGGACCCAGCGGAGCGGGCAAGTCAACACTCCTTAATATCATCGGCATGTTGGACGACCCATCGGAAGGGGAATATCTTTTTTATGATGAACCGGTCCAACATTTGAAGGAAAAGCGGAAATCGCAATACCATCGTGATTTTATAGGATTTATTTTTCAGGCCTATCACTTGATCGAAGAACTGACTGTGTATGAAAACATTGAAACGCCTCTGCTCTATAAAGGAATAAAGGGAAATGAACGAAAGTCAATAGTTGCCGAACTGCTGGACAGGTTTAATATAGTTGCAAAAAAAGACCTCTTTCCGGAGCAGCTTTCCGGAGGTCAGCAGCAATTGGTTGGTGTGGCCAGGGCCATTGCAGGCAAGCCGAGATTATTATTGGCCGATGAGCCAACAGGAAATCTACACTCCGAACAAGGCAGGATGATCATGGATCTACTGAAAACCTTGAACGAGGAAGGTATGACCATTATCCAGGTGACACACAATGAGGAATTTGCAAAGTATGGAAATAGAATAATAAATATTGTTGATGGCAGGATAGAAGATTAGTGTAGCAATTAAAAATCATCTGCCTGCCTAATCACACATCGTAATGGCTTCGCTGTCGTGTGGGGATTAAAAGCAATATCTCTTTGACTTCTCAGGAGGGGCAGGCAGGCACATAGATTTTTAATTCAATTCGTAGCGGAGTATCCAAACTGCGACAATCTATCCTTTATGACTAAACCCCATGCAGCATAGGTGATGTTAGCATTTCGTTATTCAATCGTTAGCTTAAACTGCTTCCCTAATCCCGCTTCAACGATCTTTCTAAATGTCGATAGTTCTACATCCGTTCTGTTGTTTTCAAGTCGAGAAATATAGAATCTTGATGTTCCACTTCGTAATGCCAACTGCTCTTGAGTTAATCCTGCTTTTCTTCTTGCAACCTTTATTAAGTTTCCGAATTTTTCTGAATTAGAAAGTTCAGCCGGCTCACTAAGTTTAAATAATTCATCTGGGCTAAGCTCGTAAGGATGAAGTTGTTCCTGTCCATCTTCTGAAAGCAAACTTACCGGTATATTACTCCACGAGAGTGTAAAGTTTCTTAGTTCAACTTTTTTGAATTCAATTGGCGTTAAAAGTGGGAATTCAATATCGTCTTTTGTGATATTCCATTTTTTAAAAATATCAGCAAATTTGAGTAGACGATTTTCACCGTTATTAAACATGCAATAGATGTTAAGTCCTTCAGTTTTCTGAATTTTTATTATTCGAGGCATATTTAGTTTCTTTCTCATAATCTTGGATTTAAACGTAGGAAGTTTTGCAATAGATAATCTTGCTTTGTTTCAGCCCATTTAATTACTTTATTTCTTTGAGTTTTTGGCAAATAACCAACGTAAGTATTCATTGTCTTTATTACAATTAATTCTTCATATTCACCAAAAATAACATGAAAATGAGGTGGTGGATGTTCACGCGAGTAAACATCTATTTTAATGGAATCAATGATTTTTAAAGTAGGCAAGATATGTTGTCTACTACGACAACAAATATAAGTGTAATGGAAGTTAGAAACAAACTCTATTAGCTTTCACAATGAATACTAACGCTCAAGTATCGGGGCAGGGAGTTTTAATTGCTAACCCATTTCAGACTATATTTTCATAATAAAACCTCTTGCAAGAGGTTTTATTAAAGTTAATTTTGAAATCTAAACGGAGTTTGTGCCCAGACTCCCATTGGATATCAAGAACAAAATAAAGCAATATGAAAAAATATGTCCATGGATATTCAACAATCGAAGCTAATCGACTAAATGACCAAGCTGATTCACTCGCTGATTTATTGCATCACGATTCTGTCTGGCAAGAGGGCTCTATCATTCTTGAGGTAGGTTGTGGTGTGGGCGCACAGACAAAAACAATTGCTCCAAAAAATATAAAATCAAAATTTATATCAATTGACATTTCTGAAGATTCTATCTGTCAAGCAAAAAAATTAATGGAATCGGAAGGAATTGAAAATGTTGAATTCCTTCAAGCTGATATTTTTGATTTGCCATTAGAAGATGAATATTTTGATCATATTTTTCTGTGTTTTGTATTGGAACACCTTCCAAACCCCAATACCGCTTTAGAAAAATTAATGAAAAAATTGAAAAGAAATGGCACTATCACTTTAATTGAAGGGGACCATGGCTCTACTTATTTTCATCCCGATAGTCTGGAGGCAAAAAAAGCAATTAATTGCCAGGTAGAATTGCAAAAGCTAAATGGTGGCGATGCGAATATTGGAAGAAAATTATACCCTATCCTGGAGAAAGTAGGATTTCAAGAGATCAATGTAACTCCAAGGCAGGTCTATGTCGATGATTCAAACCCTGATTGGGTAGAAGGCTTTACGAAAAACACTTTTACCCAAATGATAAAAGGAATTTCTGAAGAGGCAATTTCAAAGGGGTTAATTGATCGCCGTACCATGGCAAAAGGAATAAGTGATTTATATAAAACTGCCGAAGGAGAAGGTACATTTTGCTACACTTTTTTTAAAGGAATAGGAGTGAAGAAGTAAGCCAATACGACCAATTCTATTTTATGAAGTTAAAGTAAAAACAGTAATTGTTATTGCTAAGTTCGTAAAGTAGAATTAGCCAAAAAATTTAAAAAAATTGATTATGAGCATTTTACTTAGTATAGAAGATTTATTGTCGGGTCAAATCGTGGAAGGTTCCAGAATGGAGTTTAAAACAGGATGGAATCCGGGCTCTGTCATGCGTACAGTATGTGCTTTTGCCAATGATTTTGAAAATGAAGGTAGCGGCTATATTGTCGTTGGTGTTAAGGAAGAAAATGGTAAACCGGTCAGACCGGTGGAAGGATTTAACCCTGATACTTTTGAAAGTGTACAAAGAGAACTTATCGGATACTGCAACCTAATTCAACCGTCTTATTTCCCCCGATTGTCATTGGAGGAAATTGATCAAAAACATGTATTGGTAATATGGGTGCCTGCTGGCAGTAATAGACCCTATAAAGTTCCTGATGATATACATGCCAGACATAAGGCCTACAATTATCGCATCAGGCAATTTTCCAGTAGTGTTATTCCAAATGCAGAGCAGGGAGCAGAATTGATACAACTAACGGCCAAAATCCCTTTTGATGACCGGGTGAATAGCAATGCCAAGGTGGCTAATTTGGATTTTGCTCTGATGAGGGAACATCTATCAAAGACCAAGAGCAAGCTATATTCTGAAAGTGCTGCTATGTCTGTGGAAGAATTAGCCAAACACATGAATCTATGCCAGGGAGCAGATGAACATTTATTTCCAAAGAATATCGGTTTGCTCATGTTTTCAGAAAAACCTCAGAAATATTTTAATGGTATCCAGATAGATATTGTAGAATTTCCGCAAGGTTTAGGTGCAGGTAACTTTAATGAGAAGACTTTTGATGGTCCGATCCAGCATCAGCTTGTCAATGCATTATCATATCTGAAGTCAAATATTATAAAAGAAAAGGTTATAAGATAGAGATAAAGAAGAGGCTGAGAGAATCTTTAATTATCCCTATACAGCTATAGAAGAAGCCTTGTCAAATGCAGTTTATCATCGCAGTTATGAATTGCGGGAACCGATTGAAGTGAGGGTACTCCCTGATGTCATAGAAATAATTAGCTACAATGGTGTGGATCCATCTATAAAACAAGCTGATTTTGATAGAGGTGTTATAAGAGCTCGAAGATATAGAAACAGACGTATTGGAGAGTTTCTTAAAGAATTGAGACTAACAGAAGGCAGAGGAACTGGTATTCCTACTATATTGAAAGTACTTAAAGCTAATGGTTCTGATAAACCACGTTTTGATACTGATGATCCAGATAGAAGGCACTTTATTATCGAAATCCCAATACAAGAAGAATTTAAAACATCTGAGGAAAAAGACAGTGATAGGAGTAAGGATGAAGGTGGTGTAATAGGTGGTGCAATAGGTGGTGTAATAGGTGGTGCAATAGGTGGTGCAATAGAACTTACGGATAGACAAAGAGAGGTTCTTGATCTGATAAATAGAGATGCAAAAATAAGCTATACATCAATTGCCAAAGAGTTAGGCATTAATGAATCAGCTGTAGGAAAACACATAGATGCTTTAAAAGTAAAAGGAGTACTGGAAAGAAAAGGAGGTACTCGAGGTCTCTGGAAAATAAATACTAAATAGATGAAATTCACCGAAGTGCAATTAGAGCAAGGTTAATTTCTTATCAGAGCAGAATTGAAGGTAGATTTAATTATTCTCTTAGCAGAAATTGACTATCCTCTAATTGATAGAGACGAAGTGTACAAAGAGATTTTTGAGCAGGCTGAGAATTTTAAGAAGTATCATAAAAGTTGAAAAATGAATATTTCATTATTGACCCAAAGTTACTTTGGCCGTATTGGTAGAATAGGTGGTGTTTATTATTTTGTGCAGAACAAAAATTGGAAAATGCCCCGTGAACAATTTTCTGTAATAATAAAAGTCTATTAAATCTCAGGCTAAAGTTTGTCCGAAAACATGACAAGAGTTATTTGAAGTGTTGTTGAGAAGAGCATAAAAAAAAACTTCATCCAATGGATGAAGTTTTTTGCTGATGTATTTATCAAAGTTTTTTCACTAATCATTGATAAACAACATGTTAAGCGGTCTGGACGAGACTCGAACTCGCGACCTCCTGCGTGACAGGCAGGCATTCTAACCAACTGAACTACCAAACCGTTTGCCATTTCCTTCTGAAATGCGGTGCAAATGTAGATGCTTATTTTTTTCAATCCAATATTTCTAACAAATAATTTTTTATCATTTCAATCCAATTTTTTAAATATAGTTCAGCCCCGATTTGGACAATCTAATTCTTATAAATTTATTGCCTCAAATGATAAATGTTATACTTTTGCTTTGTAATTTAAAAAAGACAAATGCTTTTAGATTTTGAAAAACCAATTGTAGAATTGGATGAGAAAATATCTGATATGAAAACCCTTGCACAGCAAAATGGTGTGAACGTATCTGAGGCTATAAATACACTTGAAGAAAAACTTCAAAAGTTAAAGGAGGAGACCTATAGCAAGCTCACGCGTTGGCAACGTGTACAACTCTCCAGACATCAGGATAGACCCTACACTTTAGATTATATCTACGAACTAACAGATGATTTTGTCGAATTACATGGCGATAGAAATATTGCTGACGACAAAGCTATGGTTGGTGGATTTGGAACCATTGGTGGTCAAACGGTAATGCTCGTAGGTCAGCAAAAAGGTAGAAACACAAAATTGCGACAAGAGCGAAATTTTGGAATGGCAAATCCCGAGGGATATCGGAAAGCTTTGAGGTTATTCAAGCTTGCAGAAAAATTCAATAAGCCCATCATCACCCTGATTGACACACCGGGAGCATACCCTGGTTTGGAGGCCGAATCAAGGGGTCAGGCAGAAGCCATAGCAAGAAATTTGAGAGAAATGTCTTTGCTGAAAGTACCAGTTATTTGCATAATTATTGGAGAAGGAGCTTCTGGAGGTGCTATTGGCATTGGGGTAGGAGATAAAGTTTTTATGTTAGAAAATACCTGGTATTCTGTGATTTCCCCAGAATCTTGCTCTTCCATTCTTTGGAGAAGTTGGGATTTTAAGGAGCAAGCCGCTGAGGCACTAAAATTAACTGCCGAAGATATGACGGGATTTGGTCTTGTCGATGGTATAATAAAAGAACCACTCGGAGGAGCGCACACAAATTTAAAATGGCAAGCATCTCAAATCAAAAAGGTTATATTGGATAATGTCAAGGAATTGCAAGCACTCAAACCTGAACAGATGGTAGAAAATAGAATTAATAAAATCTGTAGTATGGGTGTTGTGGAAGGTTAGCAATTTATCATTAGAGGTTCTCTTTAGAAAACATATATCTACCATCATGACTAAAATTGTTGTGGTGGTTTTTTTATTTTCAGGGTTTTGAAATAATAATTAAGCACTTAGATGAAATTACATGTTATTGATACGGGGTTCTTTAAACTTGATGGCGGTGCCATGTTTGGTGTGGTACCGAAGGCAATTTGGAGCAAGACCAACCCTGCTGATGAAAATAATTTGTGTCGCTGGGCACTAAGATGTCTTTTGATCGAAGATGGAGATAGGCTGATATTGATAGATAATGGAATTGGTAACAAGCAGGATGAAAAGTTTTTCAGACATTTTTACTTGCACGGTGAAGCTACACTTGAAGGTTCTTTGCGAAAAGCCGGATTTTCATTTAATGATATTACAGATGTTTTCTTAACTCACCTCCATTTTGACCATTGTGGCGGAGGAGTGAAATGGAAAGACCAAGAGAAGAAAATTCCTGAATTGGTATTTCCAAATGCCAGGTACTGGAGCAATGCTGATCATTGGCAATGGGCTATTGCACCAAATGCCAGGGAAAAGGCCAGCTTTTTAGAGGAGAATTTATTGCCTATGCAAGAAAGCGGTCAACTGGAATTAATATCATCTTCAGGAAAAAGCCCTTTTGAGCAATTTGATATACTGTTTGTTGATGGGCACACAGACAAAATGATGATCCCACATATAAAATATATGGATAAAACTATTGTTTTTGCTGCCGATTTATTGCCTTCGACAGGGCACATTCCGCTTCCATATGTGATGGGATATGACACAAGGCCGTTGTTGACGTTAAAAGAAAAATCTACTTTTCTGGAAAAAGCAACCAATGACAATTACATCATTTTCCTGGAGCATGACTACAAAAATGAATGTTGCACACTCCAAATGACAGATCGAGGTCCGAGGTTAGATCGAACTTTTTCGTTAAGCGAAATATTGTAATTGATAAATGGCAATGTTTCTAAAAATTTTACTCTTATGAAGAAAATTGGCATTTCACTTTCAGGAGGCGGAGCAAGGGGAATCGCACACATTGGCGTACTGAAAGCCTTGGATGATGCAGACTTGAAACTTAGCATGATTACAGGCACAAGTGCCGGGGCGATTATTGGTGCAATGTATTGCAATGGATATTCGCCGGATCAACTCTTGAAAATTGTCTTAGAAACAAAGCTTTTCAAGTATGTTCGGCCCGCCTTTAGTTTTTCGGGGTTGTTAAAATTAGATACAATTGAAGTTATATTCAGAAAATATTTGAAAATAGAATCTTTTGAAGATTTGAATATCCCACTTGCTGTAGCAGCGACAAATGTGGGAAAAGGAAAGACCAAATTATTTCATGAAGGACAACTAATTCAGGCATTATTGGCTTCATGTGCGATTCCGGTTATATTCAAGCCTATTACAATAAATGGTGAGACATTCATTGATGGTGGAATATTGAATAATCTTCCGGTGGAGCCATTGTTTGATCAATGTGATATTATCATCGGATCCCATTGCAATCCCATATCAGAAAATTATGTTCCCAAGAATATGAAATCCTTGACAGAAAGAACGCTATTGATGGCCATCAGTGTAAATACCTCCATGAAGAAAACCCTTTGCGATGTTTTTTTAGAGCCTGAGGAACTGAAGCAATTCGGTGTATTTGACTTTTCAAAATCTAATGAACTATTTGAAATAGGCTATGAACATGCCAAATCACGAGTTGATGATATAAAGAATCTTGTGAAATGATATAGAGTGTGCTATTTTCTTAAAAGTCTAAAAATAAAAAAGGGTCTGTAAACTTAATTTACAGACCCTTTAGTTTTATAGATATTTTGTTTCTAACATAACTCTTCAAAAACTCCAGTAAGATGCTCACTAATAATTTCTGCAGATCTGCCTTCAATGTGATGCCTTTCTACAAAATGAACAAGCTCTCCATTTTTGAATAATGCAATGGAAGGGGAGGATGGAGGGTAAGGAAGCGTATATTCTCTTGCCTTAGCTGTGGCCTCCTGATCAACTCCTGCAAAGACAGTTGCCAGATTTTGCGGCTTTTTTGACGAATTCTGAACCGCCATTACCGCGCCTGGTCTTGCAGTACCTGCGGCACAACCACAAACAGAATTAATAACAACCAAGGTTGTTCCTTCTTTCTCTAAACATTTTTCTACAGCTTCGGCGCTTTTTAACTCATCGAAGCCGGCACTTGACAATTCAGCCCGCATGGGGCTTACTAGTTCTTCTGGATACATAACGATACAACAATTATTATTAAACTAATTTATTTTAAATTGAATTTCAATTTCTTTATTTTATACAATTACAGTTAGGTTTACATCAAATTATATAAACCCCAGTTCAAGTTTTGCAGCTTCAGACATCATGTCGGCACTGTATGGCGGATCAAATGTAATCTCCACCTGAACGTCATTAACATCTTCAATCCGTTTTATTTTTGTCTCTACTTCACTCGGTATAATTTCTGCCGCTGGGCAAGAAGGTGAAGTCAATGTCATTTTTACAAATACATTATTTATAGGAAAAATAGATATCTCATAAATAAGTCCTAATGCATAAATATCTACTGGGATTTCTGGGTCATAAACTGTTTTTATCGCATCCAACACCCTATCCTTTAATGCTACTTCTACTTGCTTTGTTTCCATAAATTCAACTCAGTTTACTCTTATAAGCCAATGCATACAACTTCATTTGCTTGATCATGGCCACGAGACCATTTGATCGTTGCGAGCCAATTATTTGACCCATACCGATTTTTTCTATAAAGAAAAGATCGGCCTTCATTACATCATCAACTGTTTGCCCCGATAACACCCTTATCAACAAACTGATCAATCCTTTAGTTATTTCTGTATTGCTGTCAGCTTTAAAAATTATTCTTTTCCCATCCAATTGTGCTGTTAGCCACACTTTCGACTGACAGCCTTTTATAATATTTGCTTCTATTTTATATTCATCTTCAAGCTCAGGTAATTTTTGCCCCAATTCCATAATATAAAATATGGTGCTTTCCCGATCTTCTCCCAAAAAAGAAAACTCCTCAATTATCTCATTTTGAATTTCTGTCATGGAAGTTGAAGTATTTTCTTTTATCTCCATTTGTTTACAATTTGCATTAAACTTTCTACAAAGATATCGACTTCTTCCAAGGTATTATAAATTGAAAATGATGCTCTCACAGTGCCTTCAATTCCATATTTTTTCATAAGTGGCTGGGTGCAATGATGCCCAGTGCGTACCGCAATACCTTTAGCGTCGAGTAACATGCCAATGTCAAAATGATGCATTCCTTCTATTACAAAAGAAATGACACCAATCTTTCTATCTGCAGTGCCAATGATGGTTAGCCCTGGGATTGCTTTCAATTTGTCAGTACCCTGATCCAAGAGTGCTTGCTCATATTGCAATATATCATGCTTATCGCCCAGGCCGTTAACAAATTTCAGTGCTTGATCAAAAGCAATTACATCAGCGATATTTGGTGTGCCGGCTTCAAATTTATAAGGAATATCATTGTACGTGGTTTTTTCAAAAGTTACCTCTTTTATCATTTCGCCTCCACCCATGAATGGGTCCATGGATTCCAATAACTTTCTTTTTCCATAAAGAATTCCAATCCCTGTTGGGCCGAATAATTTATGGGCTGAAAAAGCATAAAAATCACAATCCAGCTCTTGCACATCAATATCAATATGTGCGCTGGCTTGTGCGCCATCCAGTAAAACCAAAGCACCATATTCATGGGCTAATTGTATAATTTCTTCTACAGGATTTATGGTGCCCAATGTATTTGATACATGGCTCACTGCCACTATTTTTGTTTTATTGGTAATCAGGTTTCTAAATGCCTGTAGGTTTATTTCACCTTTTTCATTTATCGGAATGACTTTGAGCTTTGCTCCTTTTTCGTCACAGACCATTTGCCATGGAACAATATTTGAGTGATGTTCCAGTTCTGAAATGATTACTTCATCTCCAGGGTTTAGTATTTTGTTTCCCAGCGACTTAGCGACAATATTGATGCTCTCGGTAGTTCCGGAAGTGAAAATGATTTCTTCTACTTCACTGGAGTTTATAAACTGTTGAACTGTCTTCCTGGTGTTTTCATAAGCTTTGGTGGCCTTTTCTGCCAATGCATGAATTCCTCTGTGGATGTTGGCATTATAATTTTGATAATAATCGGAAATGGCGTTGATGACTACCTCCGGTTTTTGTGTTGTCGCCGCATTGTCAAAATATATCAAGTTTTTCCCATTGACTTGCTGTTCCAGAATAGGAAACATCTTGCGCACTTGGGCAGGATCAAATGAAGTGTTGATATTTTTAACTATTTCGGTCATGAATTCCAGTCGAGTCTGTTGTACATTTCTTGATGAACAAAATCATGAAGAAAATCTATTTCTATTTTATCCAGCACATCATCAACAAAAGCATGCAACAACATCGCCCTTGCGCTTGATTTACTTATACCTCTGGATCTCAGGTAAAACATTTGTTCTTCGTCCAGCTGACCGGTCGTGCAACCATGTGAGCAACTCACGTCATCTGCCCAAATTTCTAATTGAGGTTTTGTGTTTATCGTTGCGGTGTCTGTCAGCAATATGTTTTTATTTGTCTGAAAGGCATTGGTCTTTTGTGCATCTTTTCTGACGAATATTTTGCCATTAAAAACACCCTTGGCATTGTTGTCAAGTATGCCTTTATAAATTTCGTTGCTGTAGCAATTGGGTTTTTTATGATCGACACTTGTATGGTTATCGACATGGCTATCTCCATGCAATACATAAAGCCCAAACATATGCGCCTCGCAATTTTCGTCTTCAAGCAAATAGCTGAGATTATTTCTAACGATTTTCCCTTCAAGGGTGATCGTGGTGGTTTTTACTACGCTATCTCTATACTGAGCAATGTAGGTATTGTCGATATGAAAAGCGTTTTTGCTTTGATTCTGAAGTTTGAAATATTTTAAGTTTGCATTTACGCCAACAACAATTTCTGATACGTGATTAGAAAACTGTTGATCGGTGGTACTGGTAGCGTATGATTCAATAATATTAGCTTGAGCACCTTGTTCTACAATAATCAAATTTCTTGTCTGGAATATTTTTGACGTATCTCCAGCATCGTAGTGCAAAATGATGGGCCTTTCGATAGATGCATTTTTATAAATTTTAATAAAAACACCTTCATAAGAAAAGGCTGTGTTTAATGCCGAGAAAGAATCATACTTTTCACCAGCGAGCTTTCCGAGATGATTTTCAATATCAATGGCATGTGTTTTGGAAGCTTCCTGCAATGTCAATATTTCCATGTCTGGAAATGAAAGACTGCTTAATTTTTCCTTATTAACAACACCATTATTTATAAAAATATGAATGCCCTCGGCATCTTGGAATGGAGACTTTTTAGGCACAACATCACCTTGAGGAAGCTGATGAAGATCTGACAGATTAAAATTCTTTTCTAAAGCCCTGCCTAAATTAGTATATCTGTATTCCTCGTCTTTGGTTGCAGGCAATCCTTTTATCGCAAAAGACGCAAATGCCTCTTTTCTCAATTGCCGCCAATTGCTATTATCTGTCCCATTTATGCGGGATTCAAATTTCTCAAATGTATCTCTAAGCTGATCTATCATCTTATTTTCTATCAGTTATATAAATTAAGAAACAGCATTGGCAACTTCTTCTTTTATCCAGTCGTAGCCTTTCTCTTCAAGCTCAAGTGCCAATGACTTGTCGCCAGATTTTACTATTCTTCCATTGTATAAAACGTGAACAAAATCAGGTACGATATAGTCAAGAAGTCGTTGATAATGCGTTACGAGTATTGTAGCATTATCTTTTGATTTCAACTTATTTACGCCATTGGCGACAATTCTGAGCGCATCGATATCTAGCCCGGAATCTGTTTCATCGAGAATGGCGAGCTTTGGTTCTAAGACTGCCATCTGAAAAATTTCATTTCTCTTTTTCTCTCCTCCAGAAAATCCTTCATTAAGGGATCTGTTTATGAGCTTTTTATCTATTTCTACCAATGCCATTTTCTCCTTCATAAGTTTGAGGAAGTGTACGGCATCCAAAGGTTCTAATTTTCTGTATTCTCTAATTCGGTTTACAGCAGTTCTCAAAAAATTGTTTGAACTGACGCCTGGGATTTCTACAGGATATTGAAATGCGAGAAACAAACCTTCTCTTGCCCGATCTTCTGGCGACATATCAAGAATATCTTTCCCAAGAAATGTAACCTCGCCCTCACTTACCTCATATTCCTCCCTGCCGGCAAGCACCGATGCAAGCGTGCTTTTCCCAGAACCATTCGGTCCCATGATGGCATGGACTTCTCCTGGTTTTATATCCAGATTTATTCCTTTTAATATTTGCTGACCTTCTATGCCTGCATGTAAATTTTTTATACTTAACATATTAATGTTCTTTTTTTTATCAATCTATCCTACACTACCTTCCAGTGTGAGCGCCAATAGTTTCTGGGCTTCCACGGCAAATTCCATCGGTAATTTATTCAGCACCTTTTTGGCAAAACCATTCACAATCAATGCAATGGCATTTTCTGTATCAATACCCCGTTGGTTGCAATAAAATATCTGGTCTTCTCCAATTTTTGATGTCGTGGCTTCGTGCTCGACTTTGGCTGTGCTGTTGTCAATTTCTATATATGGAAATGTATGAGCTCCGCAAGTGTCTCCCATCAATAGTGAGTCGCACTGTGAAAAATTACGTGCATTAGTGGCCCCTTTGTTGATTTTCACCAAACCCCTGTAACTGTTTTGGCTATTGCCTGCTGATATCCCCTTAGAGATAATCGTGCTTTTGGTGTTTTTGCCAATATGAATCATCTTGCTGCCTGTATCTGCCTGCTGGTAATTATTGGTTACTGCAACAGAATAAAACTCACCAACAGAATGATCACCCTTCAGAATACAACTGGGATATTTCCATGTAATCGCCGAACCCGTTTCTACCTGAGTCCAAGATATTTTTGAATGATTGCCTTTGCACAACCCTCGCTTTGTCACGAAATTATAAACACCACCAATACCTTCTTTATTTCCAGGGTACCAATTTTGTACAGTAGAATATTTTACTTCAGCGTTGGTTTCGGCATGGATTTCAACAACTGCGGCATGCAATTGATTTTCATCTCGCTCAGGTGCGGTACAGCCTTCAAGATAGCTAACATACGAATCTTCATCGGCAATAATTAATGTTCTTTCAAACTGACCTGTGCCGGATGCATTTATCCTGAAATATGTCGATAACTCCATTGGGCAACGTGTGCCTTTTGGGATATAACAAAACGAACCATCACTGAATACAGCAGAATTTAATGCCGAATAATAGTTGTCTGTCATCGGGACAACCGAGCCAAGATATTTTTTTATAAGCTCAGGATGTTCTTTTACCGCTTCGCTAAAAGAACAAAAAATAATACCTAATTCTCCAAGCGTTTCTTTGAAAGTGGTCTTTACAGATACACTATCAATCACTGCATCTACTGCCACGCCCGACAATCGTTTCTGTTCTTCTAGAGATATGCCAAGTTTTTTGAAGGTTTCCAATAAGTCGGGATCAACCTCATCAAGACTTGCCAATTCTTTTTTTGGCTTAGGAGCAGAGTAATAAATAATATCTTGAAAATCTATTTTTGGATATTTGACATTTGGCCATGTGGGTTCTGCTAAGGTAAGCCAATGTCGGTAGGCCTTTAGCCTCCATTCCAACAACCATTCCGGTTCGTTCTTTTTATTAGAAATAAACCTAACAATATCTTCACTCAGCCCTTTGGGAGCAGCGTCGTTTTCAATTAAAGTTTCAAAACCGTATTTATAGTCCGAGGAAGTTAATTCTTCTAATATTTGATTATCCCTACTCATTGAACTTTTCGTTATTTAGAATTATTATAAACAAGCGTAAAAATACAACACAAAAGAAAAAGAATTGTTTTGTAGGCGAATAAATTTAAAGGGATGGAAAATATTTTTTTTATTAAGCTGAGTTTATCAATATGATGAGTTGGTTTCGATGTGGATTTTACTAATCAACTAGTTTTTGATTAAAATACGGACATTTATCTATGTCCAAACCAGGTATAAAGAAAGATAAGGTTTTAAACGCTATCCCATAAAATCCAGCTAAAGAAAATTGTCATTCCCAATACATAGGCAGCAATTGCATAAATCCACTTCTTATCAAATTTCGGAGTATGTAATGGGGATAAATTTAAAGCAGCTAAGGATAGTACTACTATATACAATATAATTGAAAAAGTAGTATGGCTGAAAAAACTTTCGAATAGAAATATAAAAGATAGAAATAATCCATTATTGTCAACTGCCAAGCCCATATATGTTTTACTATCAATAAGGCCAAATATATTAAAATAGCTTAATCGTATAGCACATGCAGCGACAATGATAAATGCACCCGGCATAAACCATACACTAAAATTTCCATAACTTAATAGTAGAATTGCAGGAAAAACACCAAAACTGACTATATCAATCATTGAGTCAAGTTGGCCACCAAAAACTCCTTGCTCTTTAGTTCTGTTTTTCATTTTTCGAGCAACCATTCCATCTAACCAATCGAATAAAACGGCCCATAGAACTCCAATTATCGCAGCTAAAAAATAACCTTTAATCGCTAAAAATATACCAAACACGGCACATAATAATCCTAACAGAGAAATGATATTTGGCAAATCTTTGGCAAAACTAATTATGCTAGGCTGTTGTGATTTACTCATTTTATGTTTTTATAATTAATAATTATCAGCTGTGTTTTTATCCATAACGATAGTATTTTTTTTATTAAGAATTTGAGTACTAACAAGTTATTATAAAAACGCTTTAAAAATTTTAGATAAAGTTTCAACTCAGAAAGTTAGCCGGCGATTTTATGAGTAATTTTGGGTTTGATTTTTAATTCAATCTGATCTGGTCTTTTTGAAGCCCGTAAAAAGATATTGTCAGGTAATCCAGTTATTTTGATGCTTGAGGGAAATAATTTTTTTGCTTCCGCTAAATCTTCAATTGTATCTATTTCGTACCAAAGTTTATTGTCAAAAGGTACAGCTTGTAACGAGAGGTTTCCATCAGCCACCATTTCCGAAAATACAGTTTCATAGTAGCAGTTTACCCGGCCTTTCAAAATATACTCGTTAAGTCTTTCTACAATTGCATGCCACGAGAGAAGGGAGAAACTGTAAATATTGACGGTCTTATATCTAATTTCTTCTAAATTAGAGGTGGTGTCATTTTGGAAGCTTTTGACTTGTTGAAGTTGATCAAATGTAATAGTGGTCCCATTCATCCAGGGTTGCATAGGAGCAACGGCCATCCTATCAGGGAAAATCATATCATCTAGCTGTGAGGTATCAAAAATAAGATCACTTTCGAATAAAAGAAATGGTTCATTGATAATATCACGAGCCATCCAAAGAGAATAAATATTGTTTGTTGTATCGTAAAGCGGGCTATAAATATACTCGATAGTCATATCACCAGATTTAGTCCCAAGATATTCTCTTATGCAATTTTCCTGATAACCTGTTATTATTACAAGTCGCTTAAATCCCTGCTGTTTCAGCCCAAAAATAAGTCGCTCAAGAATAGACCTATTATTTACTAATGTTAGACATTTAGGTGAATTTTTAGTTAATGGAAACAGGCGACTACCCGTACCAGCTGCAAGAAGTAATGCAGTCGTTATACGATCACTTTCATGATAATCTCTTAAATTAATATTCATTTTAAAAACGCTAAAAAGGTTTGAAGTGTATATTGATACACTTATTATTAAGGTAGGAGTAAATACTCTTTTTATCTTTAAATTTGGAGAGTTATTGTATAGTCGAATTAGACCGCCAACGATTATGAAGGTGCATATTTCATAATATATATCCTTTTGCAAATGTACACAAAATTAGAGTGAAATAACGTTATTTATCGTAATGATTTTAATCTACTGGCATCCGATGAATTTCCTTTCTCCTGCTGACCTGTCTGCCCCCAATCGTCATCACATGCCCCATCGTCCTCATTTCAAATGAGGATGCATGAGAAAGGCATTTTATAATGCTGAATAATTGCCCGTCAATTATAAAGGTTTGTTTTTCTATCCAATTCATGATAAAGTTTTGTAAAGCAAGTATTTTTGCATTCTTTCATTTTAGCATTGACATTTTAGCATTCTATCATTATGATGTATGACCTTATTGTAATAGGAGGGGGAGCAGCCGGGTATTTTGGTGCTATTCAATATGCAGAAAAAGTGCCTAAAGCCAATATTCTTATCCTCGAAAGATCAAGCGACGTGCTGAGGAAAGTGAAGATATCGGGAGGTGGAAGATGCAATGTGACGCATGCCTGCTTTGATCCGGCAGAAATGATTTCTAATTACCCAAGAGGCAATAAAGAACTGCTGGGTCCTTTTCATAAATTTCTATGTGGCGACATGATGAGCTGGCTTTCGGAGCATGGTGTAGAAACAAAAATAGAGGATGACGGTAGAACATTTCCCACAAGTAATTCTTCCGAATCCATCATCGATTGCTTTACTAATCTATGCCATCAATATCAGGTTATAACCAATAAAAGCTGCGCTGTGTTAAGTTTGCGTCAAAAAAATGACCACTGGGAAATTAAGACCTTTTACGAAAATTATGCAGCAATTAGTATTTTAATTGCCACCGGAAGCAGCCCGGCTGCATGGGAGATATTAAAAAGTTTAGGACATAAAATTGTCTCTCCTGTTCCATCATTATTCACTTTCAATATAAAAAGTTCACTTATAAAGGATTTGCCAGGGGTTTCTGTACCGCGTGCCGCGGTGAAGATCAAAGGACAAAAATTCAATTCAGAAGGGCCCTTGCTCATTACACACTGGGGTTTGAGTGGTCCTGCGATTTTAAAACTTTCGGCCTGGGCGGCAAGGGTACTTAATGAGTCAAACTATCAATTTGAAATAGAAGTCAATTGGTTGGCTAAAGAGAGAGAGGCTGTAATTCAGGAAATCCAATATATAAGAAAAAGCCAGGGTAAAAGAGCGATTTTAAAACTACCGTTATTCAACATTCCAAAGCGGCTATGGCAAAAAATGATAAATGAATTACACCTTGCCAAAACAAACTTTGCTGACTTGAAATCCTTTCAAATTGATGCATTGGCAAACATAACTTGCCGGTGCGAGTTTAAGGTTGTTGGCAAGAGCACATTTAAAGATGAGTTTGTTACCTGCGGTGGAGTCGATACCAGAGAGATCAACTTTAAAACGATGGAAAGCAAACTTCATCGAAACTTGTATTTTGCTGGGGAAGTGATCAATATCGATGCCGTGACGGGAGGCTTTAACTTTCAGGCCGCCTGGACTACAGCCTATATTGCTGCCGGATCTATTGCGTAAGACCTTAAGACAGCATAATATTTTCGTAACTCTCCCATGAATATGCTACGCACAGAGAATAACTTTGTTTCCGAAAGCACAAAAAGTAATTTTTTTTGTGTACAACAAGTTTTCTGAAGCATTGGATTTAGCCTCAATAATTCATGAATAAAGTATTGACTATCAGTCGATATTGACAAAATTCAAGAAAAATAATTTTTCAGAAGTAATTTCATAGCATTGATGTCAATGCCCTTCCTTCCGGACAGGCGTGATTTCTAATTCATTACTCTTATCAATAATTATCTCCTGCATTATGCAGATTAGAAACAGAGTACTTTTTTTATTTTTCTTGTTGGTCTGGCTCTTCCAGATAAGATATTAGAATGAATAAACTGTTATTTTAATGAAAACCTTATTAACATTGGCAGTAAGAATTGTCATTATTCCCCGCCTTTTGGTCAGGTTACTAACCACAGTTTCTATGAAAAATATGTAATTTTGATGGGAGAAATATCTCTAACCCTTCGGTGAAGATGTGTTAAAATTATGAATCACAAATGCAATTTATATTTGAGTAGAGCTAAATTTTAAGTTGGCCTCTAATTGAATAGTAGAAGATAAATATTAATTTGTCGAGAAAATTAGAATTACAGAAAATTGAGTATCACACACATACATGAGGATGTGCTTTTACTGAAAGGGTTAAAGCATGGAAGTGAAGAAGCATTTCAGGCCTTATTCAATAAGTATGCGTCAAGATTATATTTTATCGCAATGCGGTATTTAAATGATAAAGAGGAAAGCGAGGAAATTGTCCAGGAGGTCTTTTATAAAGTATGGGTCAATCATAAAACCATAGAACCTGAATTACCTTTTATTCCTTTTTTAGTTCGAATTGCAAAAAATATGATATTCAATCAATCAAAACATAAAATTGTTCAGGATGCTTATTTTAATCATTTAAGTAGTTCATTCGTTGACAGAAATAAACAAACTGAAGAACATATTTTATTCAATGAAGTCAAAAAAATTATCGATCAATATATCGAATCATTTCCTCCAAAAAGAAAGGAGACTTTTATTTTAAGTCGGCAACAAGGACTTTCCAACAATGAAATCGCAGAGAAGTTAAATGTTTCTGTAAGAACAGTTGAGAATCATATTAATCAAGCGTTGAAAGCGCTTAAAATTTATTTGAAAGCCTACGGATATATGAACATAGTCCTGATCCTTTCAATATTTTTTTATTAAGAAAATTAATTCTTTTTTAGGTTCTACCACGAACCAGCCGGCAGGCTGTTTTAATGGAGTTAAATGAAAAATTGATTTCATTTAGGTAAAAAGGGAAATGTCATCCTGAAATAAATTCAGGATGACCATCATATTATTAAATTAATCTACAATTTGTTTGTGACCTACAGTTTCCACCAAACCTCTATTAGCTTATTTTATTTACTTCCATGTAAATATTTTTTTCATTTAGAGTAGGTACTGCAAGCTACTTAGTTGTTTATAATATCAAACGACAAACAAGTGAATAAACAAACGTTAATAAATTTAATCCAGGACAGATGTTCAGATGATGAAAAGTCGGAAGTCCTGAAGTGGATGGTTTCCAAAAATTTCGAAAAAGATTTAGAGCAGTTTATTCATGATGACCTATCTACAGGACTAGCTTCTGATCAATATTTAGAAAAAACTGATCTAAACCATTTGGCTGAAGATATTATACTAAAAGTTAAGGATATCAAATCTCCAAATATAAATTCCATTTCTGTTCGTGATGAAATCGAACTTTACGAAAAGCAAAAAAATAAGCAGTCCTGGATTTATACCATGTCCAAAATAGCCGCCGCTTTTTTATTGATCGCATCTTTTGTATTCATTGCAAATTATTTTTCATCCAATCAAAATGAAACGAATCAAATCGTAAAAACAATTTCAAAAGAAAACTTAAGGGGACGCAAATCAACTATTTTTTTGAAGGATGGATCTATAGTTTATCTGAACTCAGAAAGCAAAATCAAATTTCCTGAGGTATTTAATGACTCCATCAGATTGGTTCATCTGGAAGGCGAGGCATATTTTGATATTGCCAGGAATGAGCATAAACCCTTCATTGTGCAGACTGGTGACCTCCAAATAAAAGTTTTAGGTACTTCATTCAACATAAAGGCATTTCAAGAACTAGACGACATCAAAGTTTCTTTGAATTCAGGCTTAGTCGAAATATCCAATTTTATCACTCAATCCAAAGAACAACATGGACAAAAAATAAATCTGAAAGCTGGTGAAAGTGTATCGTATTTAAAAATTCAAAATCGTTTTGCCGATGTTTCAAATTTTGATCACAACCTTGATCTTAGCTGGAAAGACGGTCAGCTTGTTTTTAAGGATGCCGACGTGAGTACAGTAATTAGTAAGTTGGAAAGATGGTATGGCGTTGACATTTCAGTTCAAAATAAACCAAACTTCAAATGGGAATATACCGGAAATTTTGAAAATCAAACACTACATAATGTTTTAGAATTACTTAGTTTCTCACAAAACTTTGATTTCGAACTCAATCAAAATCTAGTAAATATAAAATTTAAATCAAACTAAAATAATAGATATGAAAAGACCGGAAACTTAAATAGTCAAAAAAAAAAAGAAACTCTCCATACTCAATTTGGCCGTTAGAGCACGGAGAGTAATTAAATTATGTATAATAATTAATCACTTAAAATTATGAAATTTAGACATTTATTAAAAGAATTAATGAAATATTCACTAATAGGAATTTTCCTGCAATGTATGTTTCTAAGCCTTCTTGTAGCTTCAAATTCTGAAGCACAAAAATATCAAAGTGTAAAAGAGATTTATATTTCGGTACAGCTCGAAGATGCTTCTCTTCAGGAGACATTTAATTGGATCAATAATAATACTGAACTAAACTTGAATTACGACAACATCCATATCAAAGATTTAGATACTAAAATTAATTATAAAAAGTCCAATGCTTCGATAGAAAAATTGCTTCTTCATATTTCAAAAAAAGCCAAATTGAAATTTAAGCAGGTTAATAATAATATCAGTGTTGACTTTATTGATGAAAGCAAAAATGAATCTAAAATCGAAGTCATCATTCAAGGCATTACCATCACCGGCAATGTAACCTCATCAGAGGACAGTGAAGGTCTTCCAGGAGTGAACGTTGTTGTAAAAGGTACGTCGGTCGGTACAGTTACTGATGTCGAAGGCAATTACAAACTTGAAGTACCTGATGAAAATACAATATTGGTAATTAGTTCAGTTGGTTACGTTCAGGAAGAAATTGTTGTTGGTAACCAGTCGGTTATAAATATGTCTATGGTACCAGATATAACTGCTTTAGAAGAGATAGTTGTTGTTGGTTATGGAACACAGAAAAAAGTAAATCTAACCGGTGCTGTAGATGTTATTTCAGGCGATGTAGTTGCAAACAGGCCAGCTGCAAATGTATCGTTACTTTTACAGGGAGCTTCTCCAAACCTGAATATTTCATTGAGTAGAAATGGAGGAGAGCCGGGGGCTGATCAGAATTGGCAAATCAGGGGAGCAGGATCACTTGCAGGTAATTCTAAACCTCTTATTTTAGTTGATGGAGTAGAAATGGATCCCAATTTATTAGATCCTGAATCTATTGAAAGTGTTTCTATTTTAAAAGATGCATCTGCTTCAGCAGTTTATGGCTCACGTGCTGCCTTTGGAGTTGTTTTGATAACAACAAAACAAGGAAAGAAAAACCAGCCTCTTCAAGTACAATATTCCAACAATATATCCATCACTCAACCTATATATGTCCCTTCTATGGTAGATTCATATACCATGGCTATAGCATTTAATCAGGCAAGGTCAAATGCTGGATTAGGGCCTAAATTTCCCGATGAGCAGGTTGATAGAATCAAAGGTTATATTGATGGAACATATCCTAATGAATATGATTATGACAACCCACCTAATAGTATATGGAGAGGAAGGCATATGGGAAATGCAAACAATGATTGGCTTCGAAAATTTTACAAGCCTTCTGTAATTTATCAAAAACATAATGTCAATTTAAGTGGCGGTACTGAGAAATCACAATATTATTTTAATGCCGGATATTTTGACCAACCTGCTTCATATAGCTGGGGTGGTGGCGGATTCAAAAGGTATAATATTGTAACAAATTTTACATCAGACGTTACCGATTGGCTCAGTTTTAATTTCGGTATGAAATATGCGAGGAGTGAAACGGATAATCCTATAGGAGGAGTAGGCCGAGACAGGACGTGGTTATGGGGATCGATATTAAATACTTGGCCTACTGCACCAGAGTTCAACGAAGATGGCTCCTATGCTAACCCTGCTCAGATGGCTATGATGACTGGAGGAAGGGTTATAGAAGAAAACCATGATTTATGGACGAACATTGGGTTTGAATTAGAGCCTGTAAAAGGTTGGAAAACAAACGTTAAATACAGGTATAATAACAGATGGGGTTCCGAAGATCAAAACCCGATACCGGTTATAGTGACAGTGCCTAGCGGTAATGATGGAAACATTGGCTCGCGAGACTCCGGATTTAGAACAACTTTAAATCAAGGCCAATATTCACTTTTTAGTGCTTATTCATCGTATGAAAAAGAGGCAGGCAAGCACTTTTTTAAAGCCCTTGTTGGTTATGAGCAAGAGGAGAATTTAAATAGAGATTTAACAGGTTTCAGACAGGATTTAATAACGACAAACATCCCTTCTATAAGCACAGCAGTGGGCAGCAATATTACACTTGATGATAATATGAGTCATTGGGCTACACAGGGAGTATTTGGTCGGTTAAATTATAATTATGCTGGAAAATATTTAGTAGAAGTTAGTGCGCGTAATGATGGTTCATCCAGATTTAAAGAAGGATCAAGATGGGGATTTTTTCCATCGGTTTCTGCCGGATATAACATAGCGCAAGAAAATTTCTGGTCTTCCATTGAACCTATTGTCAATACGCTAAAAATCAGAGGTTCATACGGCTCATTAGGTAACCAAAGGTTCAGTGATGATTTAGACAACCTGAATTCTTTATATGTTTCCTTGCCAACAATACCTATTGCTTTTCGCGAAACGAAAAATGCGTTTGAGCAAGGGTATCTTGTAGATAATGGGATACCTTTATATGCAGAGGCTGCAAATCTAGTTACCAGCAATTTAACATGGGAAACAATAACTACTTTAAATATAGGTATTGATGCAACATTTCTGAAAAACCGTTTAGGGTTGACTGCTGACTGGTACGACAGGGTAACTTCCGATATGCTTGGACCTGCTGAGATTCTCCCATCTGTTTTGGGTGCTGATATTCCAGAGAGTAATAATGCTAAATTATCGACAAAAGGTATTGAAGTATCATTATCATGGAAGGACAGAATTTCATCCGACCTTTCTTATAATGCAAGAGTTAGTTTTGGAGATAACCAGACTACCATCTTAGAATACAAAAATGAAGATGGCTTTGTCGACGACTGGTACGTAGGTAAAAAAATGGGAGAAATATGGGGACTCACAACTGATGGAATAATACAGACACAAGAAGAAGCTGATGCCATGGCAGATCAATCTCTGTATTTTCCTACCTGGGGACCTGGCGATATAAAATATAAAGATCTTAATGGTGATGGTGTAATTGATGAGGGAAATCGAACACTGGACGACCGTGGTGATTTAACTGTGATAGGAAACGCTACCGTTCGATTTAACTATAATTTTTCACTAGGGGTTCAATGGAAAAATTTTGATTTCAATATGTTCTGGCAAGGAATTGGTAGACGTAACCTGATGCCAGATGAATCTTCAGAGTTATATTATGGATTAATTGAACATCCGAATAGTTCAATATTACTTAAAGATGGACCTGGATTAGACTACTGGAGGCCTGCTGATGAAACGAATATATTAGGTCCTAATACTGATTCGTTTTTGCCGAAGCCCTATTTTACCACAGAAACGTGGAAAAATCGTCAGTATCAAACCAGGTATCTTATGAATGCAGCTTATTTGCGATTGAAGAATCTTCAGATAGGTTATACAATTCCTAAAAGTATTTCTCAAAAGATATTTATTCAAAATGCAAGAATTTATTTTTCAGGAGAAAATCTCTTAACAATTACGGGAATGGCAAAACTATTCGAACCTGAAACACTTACATCTTTGGATCCTAATAGGCCTTGGGATTTGGGTCAGATATATCCAATTTCGCGAGCGTTTTCATTTGGTCTGAACGTTACATTTTAACAAGGATTTAAAAATTAGTAATTATGAAAAAAATAAAAATAATTATTTGTTCAATTGCATTGATTGTAATATCTAATGCATGTCAGGATGATTTTTTGGATAGAGTTCCTTTGGATGAGGTAACAGAAGCTGCCTTTTTCAAAACGCCAAATGATTTAAAACTTTATATGAACCAGTATTACAGCAGGAAGGTTTTTTCCTTATTAGATAGAAATAAACGAAGTGATTTAGACGCTGACACGAACATGCAGGAGGATTTCATTAATACTCGATTCGTAGGTTCACGGACAGTTGCTAATGATGATCGTAATTTTCAGTACAAATCAATAAGGAGCGTAAATTATTTCTTTGACAGGTACAAAGGAGTTGATGCCGATTTCGAAGAGTATAAACAGTTTTTAGGAGAGGCACATTTCTTTAGGGCTAGATTTTATTTTGGACAAATGAGAACTTTTGGAGATATTCCTTGGTTTACAACGGCTCTTGAGACAGATTCACCTGAACTGTTTGACCCCAGAACTCCACGTAATATTGTAGCTGATAATATTATTGCAGATTTAGATAGTGCTGCTCTATATTTAACAGAGGATAGAAACGATGGAGCTTCACGAATTAATAAATGGGTTGCCCTCTTACTTCAATCTCGAGTAGCACTTTATGAAGGAGCATGGGAAAAGTATCATGCTGATGGCCCGTTCGCTGTTAGTGGAGCAGATCCTGATAAATACTTCAATAAGGTCGTTGAAGCTACTACAGAAATCATGGCGGGGTCAGGCGCTGACATCTATTCAACTGGTTCCCCATCAACGGATTATACCGATTTTTTCGGAATGCAGGATTATTCATCTATAAGTGAAGTATTGTTTTGGACTAAAATGTCTGCTGAATTCAACATTTTTGCTGGAGGTAAGCTTGATCGTTTATCAACCCCAGATGGTTATGGAACGACGAAGTCATTGGCTGATTCATACTTATGCAATGATGGTCTGCCAACAGCACTAAGCCCTCTTTACCAAGGAAACAATTCGATAATAGATGAAAGTACGAATCGTGACCCCAGATTTTATCAAACTATTTTTACCCCCGATGTTTCGTGGAGAATTAATGAAGATGCTGATACTATTTTTTGGAAAAAATATTATGAGGAAACATTGTTTAATAATTTGACAAATTCTCCTCCAACAGGTTATCATCGGCGTAAGGATTACAATGCTCATGATGAGTTTCAAAGCGAAAATTTTGAACTAACTCCATCTATTCAATATAGGTATGCAGAGGTTTTGCTAAATTTTGCTGAAGCCAAAGCAGAGTTGGGTACTATCAGTCAGGCAGATATTGATATGTCTATCAAGAAACTCAGAGACAGGGTAGGTATGCCAAATTTAATTATTGGCAGTATTGCAACTGATCCAAATTGGACTTTTCCTACTTTATCGCCATTAATAAATGAAATCAGGCGTGAGCGGAAAATTGAACTTGCTCTCGAAGGTTTACGTTGGGATGATATTGCCAGGTGGGCTGCTGCCGATGAACTGATTGTTGGTAAGAGACCTTTAGGAGCATTTGCTGCTCAGTATGCTATTGCACCTCTTTATCCAGTCGATGATGATGGATTTCTAGACCCATTTCAGAATGCAATACCAGGTGGTTATGGTTTTGTGCTTGGTCGGGATTATCTAACTCCTGTATCGTTAAGACAAATTGAAATAAATCCTAATCTGACTCAGAATCCGGGTTGGTAGGTAGTAGTATTTTTTTACATGAGCCACTCCGTTATATGAGTGGCTCATGTATTTTTAAGGTAAAATGTTTCTCTTCAGTTATTTCTCTCCAAAGCATATCTTTTAAAATTGAGGTTTTTAAACTAATCAATAGTTTAATCCGCTTATAAATAATGCGAGTTGAAGTGGATGAAAGGTTGAGGAAAGTTACACTCACAAGTTTCAAAAGGTATACGGTAAACCACCCTATCCACAATGCCATCAAAGCTCAACGTTTCCCTTTGTTTCCGGTTTGTCCTCCAGAAGGTTTTCTGGAACGTATCCTTAAATTGATATTTTTCTTCGTTAGACCGTCACTGGAAGGTGGCTTGCTACTGTTATGACTGTCCGTTTTTAGTTGGGATTTTAAAGAAGCTATTTCCTCTTTAAGCTCTGCAACTAAAATAACTAAAGCAATTAAATTAGCTCGCATGAATGGTATATCTGTCTTCTGTTCCAAAAATCATGCGCCTTTGGAATCTTAATATCAGCAATATTATTCATGTTTCTCATTAGCTGAGTAGGAACAATTTTTTTACTGTTCAAGTGAAAAAAAAGAAGAAGGTTGTAAAATTTTATATTGTTTTTTTTACAACAATACTGTGATAGATGGTGTGCAATAAATCAATGCATTGCATATTGAGCATGAATAATAGGGGTTAGTACTGAAAAAAATATCAAAGCTGATTAATTTCTTGCCACATAATAAACGGATATTACTGATACGGTACTCCCATCAATTATAAAATGAGATGTCAATAAATAAGATTATAAAAAAAATTAGCATCGTAATAACTGTGATTTTACTGGCTATTGTCCTATTCTTTTTCTGGGCATCATCAGAAAATTATACTAAACAGTATTATAGTAAACTGATAAAAAAGGACTACCCGGTTTCGATGAATAAAGATTCTGTTTATAGCATCATTACCTACAACATTGGGTATTTGAGTGGTATGACAAACAACCTGCCTGTCCCTAAACCCAAGGGGCTTTTTGAAAAAAACCTAAGTACAGTTTACCAAGAGTTTGGCAAGGTTGACGCCGACATGATCTGTTTCCAAGAAATTGACTATCATTCAAAAAGATCTTATTATGTCAATCAGCAAGAAGTGCTTCAAAACCCAGGGTACAACTACGTTTATCAAGCTGTCAATTGGGATAAGAAGTATGTGCCGTTTCCTTACTTTCCTTTATCGGTACAATTTGGTGAAATTCTTTCCGGTCAATCTATATTAAGCAAATACCCTATTCAGGATCCAGAGCGCATTGTACTGAATCGCGTTAAGAACAATCCATTTTACTACGATGCTTTTTATTTAGATAGATTGGCTCAAGTTTGCAAGTTTGCAATTGACGGAAAAATTGTGGTGATTGTCAATGTTCATTTAGAGGCCTTTGATGAGGAAACCAGAACCAATCATGCCAATACAGTAGCAGACCTCTACAATAAGTACAAAGATGATTATCCTGTGCTGCTGGTCGGCGATTTCAACAGCGATGTGGCGTTTGAAAATGCAGCCATTAAAACTATTTTTCGTTTAGAAGGCATAAAATCAGCTGTAGATCTAAATCAAAAAACATTCCCGTCAGCATCTCCAACACACCGAATAGACTATATTTTTTATAATGAAGGTTTTATTGAATTGGTAAGTGCTAAAATTCTGACCTCCGTGGGCGAAGCTTCAGATCATTTGCCGTTGATGATGAAATTTAGCTTGAAGTGATGGCTAAGCGTCTTCAAATAACAATTTTACATTTATATGTAAAATTCCAGCCTTTAGCATGTGTCTCCATGAGCCAGGGTAGAAGTAGGTTGGTTTATCCGCATGTAGCGATGGGTTCTTTTTTTAAAATAATAATTTTATTAGATTGATGAAAAATACTATAGAGGCAAATTCAATAACAAAAAGCGCTACTTTACAGACAATTTTCAATAGCTAATTTCCGTTAAGCACCCATTAATTTGCAAAGAAAAAATATCATCATTATCCTTTTAATCTCACTATGGTCAATATTGCAATTCATTGCAAGTGAGCATTTCGATATGAGAATTTCTATTGATTCAGACTTATATATTTCTGGTGCCAATGATATGATAAATGGAGAATTTCCAACAGGAAGAGAAATCCTATATTTTTCCTACATGTTCATACTGGCTATACTTTCCCTTCTGAATGTAGGGTATGAAAATGTTATCTACATACACTTCTTAACAGCAATAATTGCTATATATAGCACATATCAATTAGCAATTAGATTAACCAATGATAATATCACAGCAGTTTTTGCACCACTTCTTTATATACTTTGGATCAAATTTCAGCAATGGAACTTGATATTATACACCGATGCCATTTTCTCTCATATGGTCATCATTTCTATCTATGCTTTGGTGAGATTCAGAAATATCAAAGAGCTGGTATTTGTAATACTATTGATTTTATTCACCAGCTTTTTAAGGCCAACAGGCTTGGGACTATTATTTGCTGTACTGATTTATTTTGTGAATAAACTTATACGAAATAAGAAATTTAAGTTATACCCAAAACTGATAACACTGGCTCTTTTAACATCATTTTTTGCTTGGCTACTTAATTCAGTTTTAAATAATTTCATAGCCTCATTTATTGAGAGCTATAAAATAGCGGAAATTATTTATCCAAAGATAAATTTAATTGTCGCTGTACCAGAAATTTTATACATACCAGATATAGATCATCAACCCCTCACCAGACTTTTTTTTATTTATCATCAAAAACCCAATCTACTTTATCAAGATTTCAACCGTTAAAGGACTTCTTTTCTTAGGACATATAAAACCATATTATTCTATTGTGCACAATTTTATAATTGCTGGATTCCTTTATCCTGTTTACATTTTAGCAATAAAAGGATATTTATCTATGAAGAAAGGCAGCCTCAAATTGTTGATGTCATCGTTTTTTGTTTTTCAATTGCTTACTATTTGTCTGACATCTGAAAATTGGGATGGTAGATTTCTTTTGCCAATTCTTCCGTTGATATTTATTTTTTCTTCAATTGGACTATCCAGGTATTTCAATAAAAACTCTGTAGTAAAAACTAATAATCCTTAGGCTAAAAGTGTTACATACAAGTCTAACTTGAATTGTGCTTAGTCTATGGTCTTGATTGTATGTTTGGGACACTTCTTTAAAATTTTGATTTATTATAAACGAAGCCTTTATTGACTTTGTAGAGGCAGAAATTCTGACTGCATTGAGCAATGTATTATTTGAGAATTGTAATAGTTAACACCCCTTTGGATATTGTGATAAATACTGCCTGAGATATTTATTTTGTGTTTGATTTATCATCTATATATTGGCAGTTGAAATAAACCGATGTCGATTAGTTTTTATAAAAATGGAACTATAATTAACTGATTAAATTAACAATTATTAACCCGACGATCATTGAATATGATACATTTAATTTTCGCAGAATTAAATCCCCCCTCCACGCTGTCGCTGAAACTTTAGCCTGAGTTCATCTGCGCACCCAATTATTTTTCCCATTATATTTTCATTTGAGCCTCAAAAATTATAGCATAAATCCATTACATTTTGAGTATTTTTACAAACATGGAAGACAATGCGTGGATTTGGATACTGCGGTTTTTTGGTCGGTTGCACACTTTAGTTATACATTTTCCTATAGGATTATTGGTGATTGCAGTCTTTTTGGAAGGACTCACAATCGGGGGAAAGCGGAAAGGATTACGTGATGGCATCAATTGGATGGTCTTCCTTGGAGCTTTGTTTGCCATTTTGGCAACAGTTCTAGGATGGCTTCTTAGCACTTTTGATGATTACTCTGGGGCTTTAGTTCAGACGCATCAAAATATGGGTATTGCTACTGCTACGCTGGCTGTGATCACAGCTCTGGTATTGCAAATGACCCTGAAGAGAAAGCTTTCCAACTATTTCGGATATAGATTCGCACTGGTAATTACAGTGATATCACTAACGATTACCGGGCATATGGGGGCGACCCTCACACACGGTGAGGGTTTTCTTACTGATGTACTTCCCGGAAATAAGGACAGTTACGACAATGAAAATACCACGGTGTTGTTGGCAGAGCTAAACAAGTCAGACTCATTATCAGAATCTCAGCAAGATAAACTCAATTTAGAAGTCCGGGCTATTTTTGCACACAATTGCTATCAATGCCATAGTGAGAACAAACAAAAAGGGGAATTGGTACTCGAAAACAAACGTGGAGTTTATCAAGGTGGGAAATCCGGGGAGGTAATTGTAGCTGGTATTCCTGGGGAAAGTGAGCTATACAGAAGGATTAGTCTTTCTCCCAACCATGATGAAGTTATGCCCAAAAAAGGGAAGGTGTTAAAGGATAACGAGATTGACCTGATCCGGTTATGGATTAAAAATGGAGCTCAATGGGCTGACGGGGCATTTAACGTTTTTCCGGAAGCACAGCTGGCATTGATCAAACCTGAATTGCCGGAGGCAGGTATTGACAAGCTTCCTGTGGACAAGCTGATACATGCTTATTTTGAGAAGAACGGAATTGAATGGCCGGAATTAGTTAATGATCATACATTTATCCGACGTGCATATTTAGATATAACCGGCCTTTTACCGGAGCCAAATAAAATAACAGCATTCGTAAATGACCAAAATACCGATAAGAGAGCCAGGCTCATTGATGACTTATTGACTGACCGGCATAATTACACACAG
>CAZDRA010000041.1:0-37746 GCA_964507705.1 uncultured Roseivirgaceae bacterium
TCGAGGACAAATATGAATACCCAAGCCATCCGGTTATTGGTGCTCCGGGTGCTTTCACGAAAGCTGAAATGCAGGAACTTACAGCCTATGCATTGGAACGCTTCATTCAACTGATCCCGAATGTACAGGCTCCAGCACACTTTGCTTATGTTTTGAAACATGAAGAATTTGCTCATTTAAAGTCAGATGGAAATAATTATCAAATATGTATGTGCAATGAAGAGGCCATGCAACTTATTTTCGATATGTATCAGGATATGATTGAAGCCACTCCGGGGGTAGATTATTTTTTGGCCTCTACTGATGAGGTGTACTTTGCTGGGATTAGCGAGAAGTGCGAAAAAGAATTCAACGATGTAAATAGAAGCCAGGCATGGGTAGATTATGTGAATCGGGTAAATGAATGGATGTCTGAGCGAGGAAGAAAAATGATTTCATGGATAGAATTTCCTTTGTTGCCTGAAGATATTCAAAAATTACCTTCAAGTATGATTGACGGTGTGATCAGTAACGGTAAAGACCAGGCATGGATTGATGATGAAAATAAGGCGGGGATCGAGCAATTGGTTTATAACTCCATTCAGGGTTCTGAGTTTCTGTTTCCAAATTATTTCCCCACACGGTATCGGAATAATCAAACTGAAGGCAGGCTACATAGTACTTCAGTTTCAAGCGCAAATGTGATTGACAGAGGGGCTACATTGATTGGATCCTTTACAGCCGCCTGGGATGATTCAGGATTGCACAACGAACTGTTTTGGTTGGGTTGGGTTACTGGCACTCAATATGCCTGGTCGGTTGGCAAACCGGCTGTTGAACAAAATACTGCTGATTTTATGGATGCTTTCTATGGGTATCACAGCCCTGATATGGTAGAGATTTATCGTTTGCTTGAAGATGGTGCCCGCTTTCATGAGGATTTGTGGGATAAAGTGATTTCTAAAGAAAGAGCACCGGGGTATGGCGATTGGTATGGAAAAGGTATAAACACGGAGCGTTACGATCAAACTTTTGAAACCCTGCCAATTCCAGACATAAGTTCAGACCCTGTTTTTAGTACTAAGTATGCTGAAAAAATAAAAAAAGCTGCGATAGTAAAACGAGATAACGAAAAACTGATCAGCTCGCTCATGCATAGTTTATCAAGAATAGAGCGGAATCAATATAATATAGAAGTGCTACTCTCCATTGCCTACTTGGAACAATACACAATAAATACATTATTGAATTGGGTCAAAATAGAAAATTACCTGATGGAAGCGTCAAAAGCAGGGGACGAATATGCCAAAGTGGTAAATAATATGGTTGAGGCTTATAATCTTGCAAGTAAAATTTCGAAAGAAGGGATGCTGGTAGAGAAGGAACTTACGATCACCTGGGAAAAAAGCCGCTTTAAAAAAGGGCGGAGTGTAAATAATAAAGAATTTGTGCATATTTTAGATGATCTCAAAGATCATACTGCCGACCGCAGGTTAGGGTTAGGCTATATGATGGCGCCGTTTGAGAGGATGGAGATTGATATATGGCAAAACCAATTGATGAGGGAAATTAATAAGTTTGCCAATACCCATAAAGTAGCAATCGAGGGTTTGGAAGAACCGCCGTTGAATGAATAGAATTTAATTTTTATAAAGTATTACCATGAAACCATTTATAGCAAGTAAGAAATTCAGGTTTAAAAAAAAGGCTTTTACTTTGAGTCGATTTCCATTTATTGCATCCTTGTTATTAATTATAGGTACATCAACTGTTTTTTCTCAGGATAATGAAATCCTCATAGTTAAGGCTATCGAATACCCAGGGAAAGATCCCGTAATGTGGGACGGCTTGTATGCGGCGAGTGATGGCAAAGTCTATTCCGCACTTATTAGCGAAGGAACAAGTGCTCATTTTTATATGTTCAATCCTAAAAAAAATGAGAACGCCCTTCTTGTGGATATGGCTGACTTCCTCGATGAGCGGGGGAAGGGAATCAGAACTACGAGTAAATTACATAACAAGCCTGTGGAAGACGATGAAGGAAATATTTATTATGTTTCCATGAATAATGGGGGTGGCCCACTATCTATTGATTACACAAGTTGGCAAGGAGGTCATTGGATGAAATATGATCCAAATAATAATAAAACAGAGGATATGGGATTAGTTGACAAGGGAATAGGAAACTACCCACTCGCAATTGACAAAAAGAACGGATATCTTTTCGGCATCGGCTTTACAGGATATTTTTACCGTTTTGATCTCAAAACCCGTGTCACTAAAAATTTGGGACGTGTGAGCAATTGGGATATTTGCAGAAAAATATTCTGCGATGATGAAGGTAATGTGTATATGAGTTTCCCGACTGCCAGGGTGGCAAAGTACGATGTGGAAAAGGGAAAAGTATATGAAACCTCACTTCGAACTCCCTATGACCCAACTATTTTTCCTACACAATTAAAAAATCCCATGATTGACAGGTCATATGACTGGCGCGCTGTTGAATGGGATCCTGTTGATAAAGTAGCTTACGGAATTACATGTGGTAGTGGATCCATCTTGTTTCGTTTTGATCCCCATAAAGGTTTGGAAGGGGAAATAACACCTCTAACAAGAATGTGTGATAGTAAATTTTTAAAAGGAGATCAAAAAAACATACCTTATTCCACATTGGCCTTTGCCATCGATTACAGGAATAAGAAAGTTTTTTTTGCCCCTTCAGCAAGAAATTTCGACATTCAGGGATATGCAGAGACTTTCGGAAGTGCTGAAGGTCATCATCTGATTATGTACGATTTAAAGTCAGATAAACGAATTGATCTGGGCGTAATGAAAACGGAAGATGGACGTAAAATCTTTGGAAGCGAAGGAGCTTCTGTAGCTCCCGATGGCACCCTATATATTTGCGGGCAGGTTGAGGTTAAAGATAAAAACAAGGCAACAAGTATGATAGGCGATATTCCTGTTGCCTTACACCTGATTATTTATAAACCTTAATAACCCCTTAACATTGAAAATATAAAAAGAATAAAGTCAAATGAACATCTATAACATAAAAAAAACTGCCAAATTCATTTTATTACTTCAGGCTTTGTTGCTTTCAAATTATCTGAATGCTCAGGACTGGATTACCCATGTCATGAAAAATCAGCATCGTGTAGATTTGAGAGACCTTGGATATCCCGACATCAATGAAATCCCAGTCAACAGCAGTGCAATAACTTCTTTGATTACAGCAAGAGATGGAATAATTTATGGTTGTACAAGTGGAGAAGACGCTTATTTATTTTTGTTCGATCCAAAAACAAATAAGGTCAAACATCTTGGTAAAATCCCTGGACATTCCGGCGTTCATCATGCTTTGGCAGAAGATAAGGACGGTAATATATATATTGGTTCAGGTAAAAATATGTTCGAAGATTTTTCTTTATCAAAGTGGGGCGAAGGTGATGATGCATTGGATGTTACATTATGGAAAGATATAAAAAGACATTTCAGCGATTACCCGGGTGGTCATTTGTATCGATACAATCCGGCTGAAGATAACGCAAAAGTCAAACTTGCCAATACGAATGCAGAATTGGAGGATTTAGGTATGCCTTTGGCTAATAATTCCATTTATGCACTTACCATAAATACGGCTGGAGATGAGATATATGGACTTACATATCCAGATGGTCATTTCTTTATTTTTAATATAGCGACTAATAAAATTACAGAACTGGGAGAAATCGATCCTCATAAAGTTTATCATGGACCTGAGCGGAGATGGAGGACACTTTCAAGAGCCTTGGTTTGTGATGATTCAGGCAGGGTTTTCTTTTCCGGAACCAAAGGGATGTTAAACTATTATGATCCAGAGGAAGGAGATATAGTTTCTACGAATATTGAAATACCGGGAGATTATTACTATTTACATTCCTCTGAGGACTACACTGCTGTCGAATATTTTGCTAAAGATAAAAACGGTTTGATTTACGGCGGAACAACTGATGGATACCTTTTCTCTTTCGATGCAGAAAATATGGAATTGATTAATCTGGGTAAAGTAAGGGAATCGCGAAGGCTTAGATGTTTAACTGTTGGTAAAAATGGAAATGTATATATCATGGCCGGTGAGCAGTCGGCTTCCAGGCCTTGTCAATTTTATATGTACAATCCACAAACCCACGGTTTTGAAAACTTGGGGATGTTAGCTGTTGACCGAAGTCCGTATTACTATTGGCGTGGTCAGCAATTCGACAGCATGACAACCGGCTTGGATGGAACTATATATTTGGGTGAGAGCGAACGCAAATCTCATTTATTTCTCTTTTTCCCATTACATGAATGATTTGCTAAACGCGGTTATAAGTAGTCGGGAAAGAGGTAAGCAGACAATTTTAAATAAAATAATTATGAAAATGAAAACAAAATATAAGTATGTTTTAAGTTAACGAAGATCTGTTTTCAATAAAATCAGAAATTGATTCTTTACCGAAAAATTAGATTTCTAAAAATAGTGTCAAGTACTTATAAAGGACTTAAAAAATCAAAAAAGTGGCAGATAGCGATAGTGAGTGATCAGGAAAGAGGGGAGATTATTTTTAATGCCCAGGATGATTAACTTATCTTTTGCAATCATGGTTTTGATGTTAATTTTTAAGTGTCTTGATGTATTGTAATCTAAAATTCAACTAATCAGTACAACTTAATATTCTATGTGACTTCCCAAAAGAAAATCTATATTTTAACTGACCTGGAGGGGATCAGTGGAGTGTACAAGATTGCTCAAACTGGCAAAGCGCTTTACGAAGGAGATAAAAAAGCAATGGAAGTTTTGCCGGATTGCAAACCTTATAAATGGATTTTTCGGTAAAAGGTTGGAGTATTTGAAGAAGGAATCAAAAAACGCTGAGCGAAAATTAGTTATTAAAGAGGCGATATTTAATGACCCCAGAGATATTTTGAAGTTTTAGACATTCACATTTTCTATTCATATTAACCTGGCGGATATTATTTAGGATTTTAAGCTGCGGCATAATTTATACATTTGTGCTTAAAATACCTTGCCACTCTATCCGGATTTTTTTGTAGAATTTTCATGTGTGATCGCACATTCTTTTTTAGTTGCTTTTCATTTTTTGGAGCCACTTTTTGGGCTAACCCATATTTCAGATCACAATTTAAATATTCATCAGGATTTCTTTCCGGCGAATAAGATGGCAAGAAGAACAGAGCTATTTTGGCTTCGTTTTTTTCTGCCCATTCCTTTACCAGCTTGCTATGATGTACTCTTAAATTATCAAGAATAAGATATATTTTATTCTTTGCCCCCTTGATTAATCTTTTCAGGAAATCTATAAATACCGATGAATTCATAGTTCCTTTATATGTCATAAACCTAACCTTGCCTTGATTGGTAACTGTTGATATCATGTTTAACGAGATACGTTTTGCCATCTTGTCTTTTACTGGTGTTTTCCCTTTTAGAGCATAAGACCTTCCATATTGACAATCATTTCTCACGCCGGTTTCATCTCCCCAATGAATCTCCGCTTTTTCTTCCTTCGCTGACTTTGAAATCTCTGGATATTCTTCCTTTAACCAGCTCTGTACCGCTTTAGGACTTTGCTCAAAAGCTCTCTTCGTTGGCTTTTGAGGAGTAAACCCCCACCGATGAAGATAGTCTCCCATTGTCCTGATCGCAATCCTTATCCCAAATTCTCTTTTAATCAAATCTCTTATGGCTTTCCTTGTCCATAAACCGTAGGGCAATTTCAGCTGATCCGGCATCTTATCTGTAATCATATCCTGAACCTCCGTTTCCTGTAATGGCGATAATAATCTACCTTCACCTTGCTTATGCCCTCTGGCTTTTTCTTTAAGTCCTTTTGCTCCATGCTTTCTGTAATTTGAATACCATGTGGTTACAGAATTCTTATTGACACCTAACATTCTTGCAACCTCGCTTTGTTTATGACCCTGCTTAATCATTCGTATTGCTCTCTTACGAATGTCTTCTTTTACCTCTTTAGTGGCTGTCCTCAAATCAATTTTTTCCATATCTGAAAATACGGATATTTATTAATATATACTAATATTAATCCGCTGGGTTATAGTACTATTTTAATAGATCAACTTTCACAGTTAATATTTAATTCTATGCAAAAGTTATTATTATTTTCCCTTTTAGTAGCACTATCATGCTCATCTCCCACCCTGAATTCGTACACTTTAGTGTTCGTTCCTTCTGAGTTATACAACGGCAAAATTGCACAACACGTGCGGCTGTCACCTGATAAAGACGCCGTAGTTTTGGAAAGGAGAAATTTCAAAGCTCCTTACCGGGGCCTGATAGAAAGTGACCAAATAGACCCACAAAACAATAACAACCTGTCGGTTCCGGAATCAATGACCCTTAAGTCTATTGAGATCAGAATCGATGCGATAATTCCGGATGGATCTGCCGTTGACTTATATCTGAGTTTTGGAGACAACTATTTCTCTACAAACGGATGGTCGGATTGGAAGAAAGAAAAAACGCTATCTGCTTTGATCAATAACCCTCCTGGCAAATACATTAGATTTCGATTAGTAATGTCGGCTCCTGAAATTGGGGAAACACCAGAGATATTATCTGTAACGATAAATGCAGAACCTAATAAATCTTCCTTATCTTTTAAAAAGGAGCTTGAAATATTACAATTTGACAACGAGCAACTTATCACCTCACAATATGCGTTTGCTTACGAAAGGCAAGACGAGTATCTCAATGAATTTATAGAACAGATGGGATACAATGCCCTTGTATCTAATGCCAATTCAGATTTGAAAAAACTTTTTATGCTTAATACTGCTGTAGCAAGTACCTTCAATTATGAGCGTGGTAGCTGGGCTGCAGGTTATCCATTTGATCCGCGTGAGATATGCAGCATGCAAAATGGGGAAATGGCTATAAGGGGTCATTGCATGTCGTATGCTGTAGTTTTGATTAACTCACTTACAGCGTTTGGCTATTATTCCAGACATTGGCAGCAAACGGATTGAGAGATATGGACCATGAAGTTGTGGAAGTATGGGTGGATAGTTTGCGCAAATGGATTTATCTGGATCCTTCGCTAAGCCAATATTACATTGATCCGCAAACAAAGACTCCACTTTCTCTAAAAGAAATGCATGACATTTATATCCAATTTGTTCTGAAGCCGGGCGAGACACTTCTTAGTGTGCCTGATGAAACTCTAAAAGCCCGCATCAAAGCTAAAGGCCCACTAAAAGGAATGCTTGCGCCAATTGTTTGTATTGATAGCGGGTGGCATTATGGCAATAAAATAGACCCTGCATCTTATGATTGGGGTTGGTTGCATGGATATATAATAAGTGGTTTTCTCCGCCTTATCGAGCGAAATAATTATGTTTCTGAAAAGGAACCGTTGTTTAGCCATTTTGGCGATGGTATTAATTTTAATAATCATTGGCATTGGGTTGATGATGCGACGCCTCCAAGAATGAGCAAAATTCAAACATATACAGGAAGAGAAAGGGATCTTTGGTGGAGTATGAACCAGGCAGCAATGAAGGCAAACCGAATAGGAGAAAAAAACATTGCACTGGAATTTGGAAATACTCAACCATTTTTCATGCACTACCTGATCAGTATTGATAGCGCAAGTGCACCCCAAATTTCAGGTCATGCTTATAATTGGGCTTTACATTCAGGAGAAAATGATATTGTTGTAACACCAGTAGATGAATTCGGGAATAGAGGGTTATCAAGCCATCTTCGATTAAGGAAATAATGAATCCGAGAGAAAAGTTTTAAGCACAATCAATAACGAAATGTGGATATTTCTTTTTGTGCCCAACGATTTATGATTATAAAGTCAATTTTTTATATTCTTTTTCAACTCCTTGGTTCTTCACATAGTTTGAAATCATTTTTTCTGTCCCATGGTGACCAACCGTATTTGTGAAATAACCTTTACCCCAAAACTCGCCTCCCCATAGTTGTTCCTTTATCTCTGGACATTTAGAAAAAACTTCTCGGGCTATCAAACTTTTTATAACTCGAACAATTTTAGTCACACTGTAGGTGGGAACTGATTGAATTAAAAAATGAACATGGTCTTTATCAGTTCCAATCTCCAAAAACCTAATATCATAACGTAGTTCTATACCTTCACATGTAGACAATAATATTTTATCAACCTCCTCATTGACAACTATTCGTCTATATTTGGTGCTGCTTACAATATGATATAGCAATTTGGTGACATTATGACTCTTGCGGATATACTTACTATCTTGTGACATCGAATCACAAGATAGTAAAACGAGGCAAGACTCGGGGCATTAAACCCCTGTAAGAGTAAAAAGCACGAATTATCCATGAATATATAATTTCAAATAGTAAAATTGTACAGAATTTAATAATTGATAAAAAAATAAAAAACTATGAAGTCAAATTTAACGCGCAGGCATTTTATTAAAAAATCAGCAGGCTCTTTTGCGGTATTACAGGCTTTTTTGGTTGGTGGTTCATTCGTTTATGGAAGCAAAAATGAGAAAGTGATTTATTTATCACCAAATAGTGATCTCCCAGTAAAAACAGCAGCAGAAGAGATTGCTGAAAGAATCGGGGCAAGGATTGTAAGCAAATCACATAAAGGAAAAATTAAACAAGGAGAAATTGTTTTGGCTGTCGCAGACGAAACTAAGGCATATAAAGAGGCTTCAGTTTTAATATCGAAAGCAAAAATATCCAACGAATGGGAACTCATAAAACAAATCGACGAAGGATTGTTGTTTTCCGGAAGTACGTCAAGAAATGTATGCCATGCGGTACTTGCTTGGATTGAGGACCCAGAAAGAGAAACAGATCGTTTGTCAGAGTATCGTTTTGAAGAAAGATTTACTATGTGGGATAATTCTTTAAATCAATGGCATCTGTATTCTAAAGGATTTGATCGCCGCGGTCATGTCAGTGACATCGCACATCTTGGTTTTACCGGCATGGAGATCAACCGCTATGTAGATCCTGGGGGATACCATGTGTTGCACAAAAAGTTTCCGGATGATTCGTATGCGTGGTATATGAGTTATGCGCCTGCATTAGATGCATTTGTAGAAAGTTCATTAACTAAAGGAATTTATCCTCAGGAGGAATTGAAGGAAAATTTGGCCGATTTGAAGTCGGCAGCAAAACTTGCGAGAAGGTATGGGCTCAAGCCAGGGTTTGTATGTTACGAGCCACGTGGTGTTGCAGAAGAAGTATTTGACCGTTACCCAGAGCTTAGAGGGTCAAGGATAGATCATCCGGGAAGAAGCCTTCAGCCACGATATGCTCTGGATATCGCAAACCCAAAAGTGCTGGAGCATTATGCTGAGTCTGTAACTAACCTAATGACAGAAGTACCTGATCTTCGATACTTTGTTTTTTGGACTCAGGATAGCGGTTCCGGACTGCCGTTTACAAAAGGGCTTTATGCCGGACCAAATGGTTCTTATCTGGCACGATCGAAAACACTTGGTGGTATGGCTGCTGATTTTATGAAGGCGATTCTGGATGCCGGGCGCAAGATCAATCCTGAATTTGAGGTGATCATGAAAATTGACTGGGAATACTTTTCAGAGGAAAGGAAGGAAATAATGGCAAATCTACCAGAGGGAGCCACTCTGGTTCATATTTTTGGAGGAGACTCCATTCACGGTCGAAAATTCACAAAAAGGGAACACTATATTTCTGAAGCCAGAGCACTTGATCTGGAACCTTATGCATCCATAACAGTATCTTCTACATGGGAAACAGAACCGATTATAGGCATCACTCGGCCTAAAGTTCTTAAGGATAAATTTGCCGAATTGAATCGGCTGGAGTTAAAAAAAATATTTGCCCAGGGCGGAATTTTTCCAAAATCTTTATGCCCATATAATATCACACAAGAACTTTTTTTAGAATTGATTCGGGGAGATATCGAAGATATCGACCAATTCATGCTTGATAAAGCAAAACTTTGGTGCAAGGGTGATACTCAATCCGCAAAGTTATTAGTTAAAGCATGGAATATTGCTGATGAGGCTCTGGAAGAAATGCCTAATTTAAATTGGTATCATCAAGGAGTGGGCACAACTCAGGGTCGTTGGCTCATACGGCCAATCGTTCCTGATATCACATTGTTAAACGAAAAAGAACAATTTTGGGAGCGTGCACTCTTTCCTCTTCCCTGGGATATCGCACGGAAAAACATTGTATTTGAAGGCGGAATCAGGATGTATAAAGAAGAGCAATTGGCTGGTGCTATAAAAGCGTATGATGAGGGAATGTTTCCAAAATACAAGAAATGCATTGATGTGTTCAATAGTGCATTGAAACCTTCGTCACCACAGATTATTCTCGATCAGCGTGATCGTTATCTGGGATTTTTATATAGTTCAATTTCTATTCGCAATCTTTTTGAAGCTCAGATAGCCATTAATTACTATTTGATGAAGAAAGGCAAACCTGACACAAACCGCAAGCTTCTTAACTCCGCCATTCAGGCTGAAATTGAAAACACAGAAAATTGGCTTCATTTGTTGAAATCAAGTAAGGTTAATTTTTTCCGGATTACATACGAACAAGAAACGCCGTTCAATTATAAGACGCCTATTGAAGATTTTGAGCTAAAATTAAGTACGATGAAAGCGCATATAAATGATGATCCGGGTCCATTTTTAAAAGAATTGTTTGATAAAGGATCAGAGGAAAATTTGCTGTTTTATGAGTAGGTATCTAATTTTTTTATTTGAATAGTTAACTTTTATCAATTATGCGGACATTATTTTCAATTCTGTTTTTTCTATTTGCCTTTTTGGGGACAATTAAGGCGAATGATATCACAATTGCAGAAGACTGGAAAATCCATGTAGAGCCCAATGCTCATCAGGAGGTGACCAATGCAGCCAGGGATCTTCAAAACTTCCTTTGCGATCGACTAGGATTGGAACTTAATATTGTCGAAATGGCCACCGGCCCCGGTATTTATCTATCCGTAAATGAGAAGATAAAAAACGATGGTTTTTCCATGAATGTAAATGCATATAGACAACGTTTGGTAATTGAGTATCCAAGTCCAAGAGCCCTATATCAGAGAATATTGGTTCTTGAAGACCATTTATTGTTAGAAATTTTCACTTAAAATAATTTACTTATTAAACATATAATCATTATGAAAAGAAAAATCGCCTTTATTATTAGTATAGGATTTATTGTTAGTTCAATAGAATCGCCTTTAAAAAAGTTAATATATTCTCTTCGATGTCAAATCCCGTTGATTCTATTTTTTATAATCCCATCAACAATGACTTTTGGTTTTGTTAACGACCTTCGTCAATTAGGTTATAGCCTAATTCCGGCACCGCAAAAAATTGAGATCACAGGAGAAAAACTCGTTTTTGACAATAGTTGGTCCATCAACTCTAAACTTGACGCCAATAGTATTGTTTTGAAGACACTTTATAAAGGAGCTCTGGAACTTCATGGGATTAATTTTTCAGGTAGTGGAGAAGGAAGAATTGTTCTGGAAATAAAATCAGGTACAATAAATACCAATTTAGCCCCTGAACTTGCAGCGCAAGCCTATCGCCTGGAAATAAATAAGGGAATAGTTAAAATCACCGGCAATTCCGAAGCGGGCTTATTTTATGGAGTACAAAGTTTTTTGCAATTGCTCAAACCTTTGAATAATGGAGAGTTTTCATTGCCGGAAGGAACAATTACAGATTGGCCGGATCTGAAGCTACGCATTATCCACTGGGACACCAAGCATCATCAGGACAGGATTGAAACACTAAAACGCTATTTAGATCAGGCGGCATACTTTAAAGTGAACGCCATTGCTTTTGAGATCGAGGACAAATATGAATACCCAAGCCATCCGGTTATTGGTGCTCCGGGTGCTTTTACGAAAGCCGAAATGCAGGAACTTACAGCCTATGCAATGGAACGTTTCATTCAATTGGTTCCGAATGTACAGGCTCCTTCACATATGGCGTTTGTGTTGAAACATGAAGAATTTGCTCATTTAAGGTCTGATGGAAGTAATTATCATATATGTATGTGTGACGAGGAGGCAATGCAACTTATTTTTGATATGTACCAGGATATGATTGATGCAACACCGGGTGTAGATTATTTTTTGGTCTCAACAGATGAGGTGTATTTTGCCGGAATATGCGGAAAATGTGAGAATGAATACAACGAAGTAAATAGAAGCCAGGCATGGGTGGATTATGTGAATCGGGCAAATGAATGGATGTCTGAACGCGGTAGAAAAATGATTTCATGGATAGAATATCCGCTCTTGCTTGAAGACATTCACAAATTACCTTCGAGTATGATTGATGGGGTGGTCAATAACGGGAAAGAGCAGCAATGGATTGATGAAGAAAATAAGGCTGGTATCAAACAATTGAATTATAACTCCATTCAGGGTATGGAGTTTCTGTTCCCAAATTATTTCCCTACCCAATATCGGAATGGTCAAATTGAAGGCCGTTTACGCAGCACTTCAGTTTCAAGTGCCAGTGTGCTTGACCGAGGAGCCAATCTGATAGGATCTATTACAGCAGCCTGGGACGATTCAGGATTGCATAACGAACTCTTTTGGCTTGGTTGGGCAACAGGCACACAATATGCCTGGTCGGTTGGCAAGCCAACTGTCGAACAAAACACCGCTGATTTCATGGATGCTTTCTATGGGTATCGCAGCCCTAATATGATAGAAATTTATCGTTTGCTTGAAGATGGCGCCCGTTTTTATGAGGATTTGTGGGATATTGTGATTTCAAAAGAGAGAGCACCAGGATATGGAAATTGGGATGAACCAGGAAAGAATACCGAGCGTTATGATAAAGCTTTCGAAATCCTGCCAATTCCAGACATAAGTTCAGACCCTGTTTTTAGTAATAAGTATGCTGAAAAAATAAAAAAAGCTGCGATAGTTAAACGAGATAATGAAAAACTGATCAGCCTTCTCATGCATAGTCTATCAAGAATAGAACGCAATCAATATAATTTAGAAGTGCTACTCTCTATTGCCTACCTGGAACAATATACGATAAACACTTTGTTGACTTGGGTCAAAATAGAAAATTACCTGATGGAAGCGTCAAAAGCAGGGGACGAATATGCCAAAGTGGTAAATAATATGGTTGAGGCTTATAATCTTGCAAGTAAAATTTCGAAAGAAGGGATGCTGGTAGAGAAGGAACTTACGATCACCTGGGAAAAAAGCCACTTTAAAAAAGGACAGAGTGTAAATGGCAATGATTTCGTATATATATTAGATGACATGAAAGATCATTTAGCCGAAAGCAGGTTAGGGTTAGGCTATATGATGGCGCCGTTTGAGAGAATGGAAATTGATACGTGGCAAAACCAATTAATGGAGCGGATAAATGAGCTTGCTAATACCCATAATGTAGCAGTCGAGGGCTTAGAAGAACCACCGTTAAATGAATAAAAATCAGTACTTTATGAAAGTATTTTATGAGAAAAATCAGCATATAAATACATGGAAAATTAGTGTATTTGTAGTATTTATTTTTTTCAATTCTAATTTGAATGCGCAAGTTGTGAGTATTAATAAAATTAGTACTCACACTTTCGGAAATGATATTCAACCAATTAATATCTTTCAGAACCAGGATGGAGACCAAAATCAGTTATCGATTAAGGATATAACGGTATTAAAAGAGTCGGCAGATAATATGATGAAGGTCTATCTGACTGAACTTGTTGATAGACAATTTTCAGTCAGAGACTCAATATTGTCAACACTCAGGACTGCCGAAGATTGGGATACAAGAGCACTGGATATACGGAATTTTATGATATCAAGTACTGGTTCGTTTCCAAAGCGGACACCTTTAAATGCCCGTATTACCGGTCGTCTTGACCGGAAAGATTATGTAGTAGAAAATATTATTTATGAAAGCCGACCAAATATTTTTGTCAGTGCCAATTTATATCTCCCTAAAAATGTCACTTTCCCCAGGCCGGTTATTCTAAATGTAACCGGACATAATCAAGAGGGTAAAGGATCAGCCAGGACACAAAAAATATGTATCGCCCAGGTTAAAAAAGGATTCGTTGCGTTGGCAATTGATGGTTTGGGGCAGGGAGAAAGGCAGATTTATGATGTCCCTGTTGGCATTGCCCATCAGATTATTGGAACACAGGCTTTTATAAGCGGTACTCATGTTTTCAATTTCATGGTATGGGATGCTATTCGCGCTATTGATTACCTTGTTAGTCGCCCTGAAGTCGATGCACAAAAAATAGGTATCACGGGAAGCTCTGGAGGAGGAATGATGTCAACATATATATTGCCATTTGAGGATCGTATTACTGTAGCTGTCCCGGTAGCCAACCCAAATACTTGGAACTATCGTGTGCATGCCAACCTCTCAACGGACCATGAACAGGTATTTTTCGGCGCTTTTGAAAATGCTATTGATCCCAGGGGAGATCCTTTATTTACCCAGATACCAAAACCACTGCTCATCAATGCTACTACTGACGATCATCTGAACCCTGCAAAAGGAGTATGGGATTTAAGTAGCTGGCTGTATAAATCTTACTCGGCCCAGGGTGCACCGGAAAAATTTGCTACTACTATGGTTAAAGCAGCACATGAGTATAATCAAGAACAGCGAGAGATTACCTACTCATGGATGTTGCGCTGGACAGGTGGTGATTCAGAAGAATTTTTGGAAGAATATACTGATGTGGAAAAAATTGAAGATTTATGGGCTTCAAAAAATGGAAGTGTATTTGCTGAACCTGAAAGCCGTCATCCTCATGAATGGGTGATAGAATACCAGTCAGAAAATCAAGCTAAATGGGAAACCATAGATAACGGGGAATTATTGAAAATTCATAAAACACGCATGATCAAATCCATTAAAGACGTGCTTAATATGGATTTTGATAATATTCAGGTGAGCGGTGATCTCAAAGAAACACGCGCTGTTGGTGATATTACGATTTCCACTTTTGTACTTGAGCCGGAAGCGGGAATTGTATTACCGGGTATTTTATTAACGCCAAAGGTAAAGAACCCTAATCAAGATGTGATCTTATATCTGAATGAAACCGGAAAGTCAGATATACTCAAAGAGATTGATCTTGTTGAAGATATATTGAGAAAAGGATATCGTATTTGCGCAATTGATCTTCGTGGTATGGGAGAAACATCTCCAGATATGAAAGGCAAACTTTGGGATTTCTTATTAGGCAAGCCAATATTCGGACAACGCATATATGATATTTTAGCTACAACTAAGTGGTTAAAGGAATCGGAGATCGGAGCAGAAAACATAAAGCTTTGGGGAACAGGAATGTGTGCACTTTATGGGGCATTTGCAGGAGTCTTGAGTAATGATATTTCTGGTTTTCTGCTTGACGAACCCTTGTTGTCTTTTGAAAGTGTAGTTCAGGTAGAAGTACCAAAATACGAGGTAGAGATTATGTTGCCTGGTGTTTTGGAAAAATTTGATATGCCTCAGATTTACCAGGCATTGAGCCCAAGACCCGTCGCAATATTAAACCCACTATTGGGAGATAGAACTCTTGCCGCAAAATTTGATATAGATATAATGGATAAAATAGTATCAAGAACTTATAAAGGACTTAAAAAGTCTGAAGGGTGGCAAATAGAACTGGTGAGCGATCAGGAAAGAAGGGAGATTATTTTTAAAAATCTAATTGATAACTAACGAAACTATAGAAGACTTTTGCTAACAAAAACATCCTTTGGTTTGAGAATAATTGAGTTAATATCTAAAAGTTCACTACTATGAAAAAGCTATGTGTATTTTTAATGCCTGGTTTGGTTCTGACAATTTTGTTTGGTTGCATTCAGGATCATGGTGCTTTGTATCTTGATTTTAAAGAGGTAGAAAACAGTCCAGAAGGACAAATTCTTTTGCATTATCCGGAAGGTGAAATGAATGTAAAAGTAAATCCTCCTGGTTTCACATGGACAAAATATGAAGAGGCTGATAGCTATAGCTTTATTCTCTTTGAAGGAAAGAGTGGCATAAAAGTACATATTCTACAAGAAGAGTTAACCAATACAGTTGCCTTGTTGAAGAATGAGTTAAACCCCGGGGAATATAGTTGGCTTATAGTGTATAATGATTCTGTCGGAAATGTGTTGGGACGTTCGAAACTAAGAAACTTTACCTTAGATGAAGGGCAACCATCTCTGGTGATGCCTGATATGGAAGTGCTTTCAAAGCAATTGGAAAATGTAAGGCCAAGGATTTTTCTAACTCCTTCTGTTCTTAATCACCTTAAAGAAAACTTTGCACACAATAAACTTCCATTTTGGGAATTATGCCGTTCTCTGGCAGACTCATCCCTTGCTCAACCTATGCCTCCGGAACCAGCTCCTTATAAGGATAGTGTGTTCGAAATATCAGAATGGCGTAGAATATACAGGCCTGCCAAGACCGGCAGTGCAAACATGGTGAGGATGGCTTTGATATGGAAAATTACCAATGAACAAAAGTATCTGGATGGGGCAAAAAACTGGCTTGTACATTTAGCAGGTTGGGATCCAAACGGGATAACATCTTTCAGGATACCTCAAATTACAGGATATGAAGGCAATACGGAAGCAAGCATGCCGATGCTCGAACGAATGGCCATGGTATATGATTGGGTACGGGATGAGTTGAATCCAGAAGAAAAAAAATTGGTATTGTCAAGCCTTAATGTGAGGGGAAACCAGATGCTCAAATACTATACCGATAATGATTTTATCTCAGAGCCCTGGTCCAATCACGCTGTAAGATGCCTTGCTTTCACCGGGCTTGCAGGTCTTGCGACTTTAGGGGATTTGCCCGATGCACAAAAGTGGCTTGATTATGTAATTCAGTGTTATATGACATCCTTTCCAACTTGGGGAGGTGATGATGGCGGTTGGGCACAGGGAATCAGCTATGCCAGTGCTTACAATTTATGGCAAACTAATTTTGTTGAAGCACTGAACCTCAGCACCGATGTTAACCTGTATAATAAGCCCTTTTTTCGTAACAATGGCTATTTTGGAGTTTATTGCCATCCTCCCTATGCTACCAGAGGTGCGTTTGGTGATGGTGGAGAAGATTCACATAGCCCGATTGAAAAAATATTATGTCAAAGGTATGCCATGGCCTACAAAGATTCAGTTCTACTTTGGCAAGCGGAGAATATTAATCCTAATAGAAATAGCAAAAATCCTGACCGCCCACTTGTGACCAAAGAGCATCTGTGGCAAGGGTATTATATGGAAGATGTAGTTAGCATTCTGACTTTAAATTCTGGAGAGCTTAAGTCTGTTAGCCCTGCCAACTTACCTCAGGCAAAGCTTTTTAAGGATATTGGCTGGGCTGCGATGCACTCAGATATGGGAAGTGCCGATAACGATGTTTGGATGCTATTTAAATCAAGTCCGTTTGGCTCTTTCAGCCATAGTCATGCAGACCAAAATAGTTTTCAAGTAAACGCCTATGGCGAATCCCTCATAATTGATTCCGGGTATTATCCCTGGTATGGTAGTCCACACCAACAACTATGGAGTCGTCAAACCAAAGCGCATAATGCCATATTGATCAATGGACGGGGACAATCTACTCATTCTATGGAGGCAAGCGGAACAATCGAGGAGTTTGAACATGTTGACGGGCTTACCATAGTGACTGGAGAATGTGCAAGAGCCTATAACCTGCCCATGCCTGAAGCTGTCATCAATAAATGGGAAGAATACCTTGATGATCCAGTACCGGATATGAAACCTGATGCCCAGGATGTAAGCCGGACAGTCGTATTTAATCATGATAAGGAAAACCCATGGATTGTTATTCAAGATTACATCAAGGCCGAAAGCCCTTCCCAGTTTGATTATATGCTCCATTCTCTGGAAAAAATGAAAATGGATACTGTAAACCAACAGTTACTGGTCCAAAGTGGTAACTCCGCATTGGATGTTTATTTACTATCATCTGAAGTTTTAAATTTTAATCAAACAGACAAATTTACTGTCGATCCGGATGAAAATGATGCTGGTGCACCCAATCAATGGCACTTCTCTGCCTCGAATATAGAGCAAAGAGAGGAGATACATTTTTTAGCGCTTATGTTGCCTAGGCGCTTAAATGAAATACCTCGGGAAGTAAAGCAACTTGATTATGGTACTGTTCAAGGCTTTCAGATAGGAGATGAAAAAATATTGTCGTGGTTAGGTGGGGGAGAGAAGGGAGATTTTTCTGTTGTCGGTTGGAAAAAACAGGAAGCAAGGTTGCTTGTTGAACATTTAGACATGGAAGGCTATAAAAAAACCATTGTTCGATAATTTATAGATATCAGATAACAAATTTTATCTCTGTGAAAATGCCAAGAAAGTATGTTCAAAGTTACCTATATAATTTTTTGGCATAACTATCCGGATCTTGTTTATTCCTATTTTAGGAGGATATGGAATAAGTTTCCTTAAAAATAAAGAACTGAAAGTTGAAGAAAATAATGATAATATTCTGATCTATGGAGGAGATAACTATTCGTTGTTACAGTCGCTAAAATTTTCAGATGGAGCTGCATTTCACCTTTCCAAAATTCCCAATAAAAGAAGAATTATTTGTTAGATAAAATTTGTTTGATCAGACTGTTTTATACTTTTGTTATTTAGAATATATTATGCTTTGAGCTACTTTTTGAATGATTTGGCGGAACAAGATAAGATCATAAGGAATTCCAATAATATACTTCTATTGAAGAATGATTAAATGAAAATGTAATAATTTTTATCCACCAACAAAATGAAACAAATGAATCTATCACGCAGAAGTTTTATCAGAAAATCCGCTATTTCAGCCACAGCTATACAAACTGCATTGATAACAGGATCTTATGGATTTGGACTTGCTGATAAGAAAAAAATATTCTTGCCGCCGGGAAGCGATCTTGCTGTTACCACCGCAGCAGAGGCATTGTCTGAATCAATCGGTGCCACCATCGTTAAGCAAGCACACTCGGGTAATATCCAAAAAGGAGACATCATTTTAGTCATAGGAGAAGAAGTGAAAAAATATTCGGAGGCGAGCAATTTATTGCCCGATCTAACCCTCCACAGGGAGTGGGAGCTAGTCAAAAAAGCTGGAGATGGCATGCTCTTTTCGGGTAGCACCGCAAGAAATTTATGCCGTGTCGTGCTTGGATGGATTGAAAACCCGACGGGCGAAACAGATCGCTTTTCCAGCTTTCGTTTTGAAGAGAGATATACCATGTGGGATAACTCCCTCAATCAGTGGTATCGCTTCTCCTTAGGTTTCGACCGACAGCGTCATGTGCGCGATATTGCCCGTCTAGGTTTTACAGGCATGGAGATCAACAGATACGCAGACCCAGAAGGCTACCATGTTATCCATCGGAAATTTCCTCAAGATTCGTATGGTTGGTATATGAGTTATGCTCCTGCCCTCGATGCGTTTGTAGAAAGCTCCTATACCAAAGGAATATATCCTCAGGATGAGCTAAAAGCAAATATGGCAGATTTAAGAGAAGCGGCAAAGTTGGCACGCCAATATGGGATAAAGCCCGGATTTGTTTGTTATGAGCCACGTGGTGTTGCCGAGGAGGTTTTTGATCGGCATCCGGAGCTACGAGGAACTCGGATTGACCATCCCGGCAGAAGTCTTCAGCCTCGGTACTCACTCGATATCGCCAACCCTAAAGTGCTAGAACATTATGCCGAATCGATCACAAACCTGATGACTGAGGTGCCGGATCTTAGCTATTTCGTATTCTGGACACAGGATAGCGGATCGGGAATGCCTTTTTCAAGAAGACTTTACGCTGGCCCCAATGGTTCGTACATTGCGCGATCTAAAACTCTGGGTCAATTGGCAGCAGATTTTACAAGCGCTATCCTGGATGCCGGGCGAAAATTAAACCCGGACTTCGAAGTGATCATGAAGATGGACTGGGAATATCGGGCTGATGAACGAAATGAAATTGCAGCGGCCATGCCGGAAGGATCGACACTTGTACACATCTTTGGTAATAGGGCCATAAAAGGTGGCGAATTTGATGCTCAGAAGCAGTATGTGATTGATGACAGAAAGCTGGATGTAGAGCCTTATGCTGCAATATGTGTCTCTTCTTCCTGGGAAGCAGAGCCAATAATTGGGATTACACGACCGTCAATATTGGTTGACAAAATTTCTTTTCTGGAAAGACTAAAACTAAAAAGAATATTCGCTCAGGGAGGCATTTTTTCAGCTTCTCTTTGTCCCTACGATATCAATCAAGAACTATATCTGGAATTGATAAGAGGAGATATAGAGGATTTGGATCAGTTTTTATTGGATACCGCAACGCGATGGTGCAAAGGAAAAACTAAGTCGGCTAAGCAACTGGTGAAGGCATGGGGAATAGCAGATGAAGCACTGGAAGCATGGCCTCAGCTAAACTGGTTTCATTCAGGAGCCGGGACAACACAAGGGCGTTGGCTGAGCAGACCTCTGGTGCCGGATATCACATTACTCAATGAAGGGGAACGCATTGCCTGGGAACGGGAACTATTTACACTTCCGTGGGATATTGGTCGTGAAAATATCTCATTCGAAGGAGGCATTAGAATGTTCACCGAAAAGCAATTTGCGGATGCCATTGTTACTTATGACGAGGTCATGATTCCAAAATTGAAAGAGGTGGTTCATACCTTAAACGATGCCATGAAGTCAGGAAGACATCCAGCAGTCATCGAAGATCAAAGAGATCGTTATCAAGGATTTCTTTATAGAACAATTACTACCCGAAATCTATTCGAAGCACAACTATCGACCAACAACTGGTTGATGAAAAAAGGCAATCAGGAAGATCAGGTAAAAATATTGAAAGAGGCTATACTTTCAGAAATTGACAACATTCAGGATTGGATTGCTTTGCTTCAGTCAAGTAAAGTATCTTTCTTCCGTACAACAGAACTGCGAGAGACGCCATTTCAGTACAAAACCCCAATAGAAGATTTTGAACTAAAGCTTCAAGTAATGCAAGATCATATCAATGATACACCCGGCCCCGATTTGGCAAAGGAATTGTTGGAATTAGGTTCGGATAGAAAGTTGAAATTTTATTAAAACTTAAATAAATTTGTTTAATTGTCAGTAATTTTAATTATAGAAAATCTACCATGGAAAAATTATTTTTTATATCTCTAAAATTACCCTTAAAAAGGTTTCATCTATTGACCACTGTAACCTTGGGGTTTTACATCTTTTTTCTTTTTGCATGCAGCCCCAAAGAAAAAAAGGAGGTACCAGATGAGCGGCCAAATATAATTGTAATTGTAGCTGACGACCTGGGTTGGAATGATATTGGGTATCATGGATCAGAGATAAATACACCCGTGCTTGATAAGTTGACAAAGGAAGGAATTGAACTTGACAGATTTTATGTCCACTCCGTTTGCTCACCGACACGTGCTGCTTTTCTTACCGGAAGATCCCCAAGCAGGTTTGGCATATTGAGCCCACTTGGCGATGATGCCATTTTCCCAGCAGGAACAGTAACAATAGCGGAACTTTTGAAACGGAAAGGGTATGATACATCCATCTCGGGGAAATGGCATCTTGGCACTGTCCCGGAAGCACGACCGATGAAATATGGTTTTAATTCCTCCTATGGATATTTGCGTGGTCAGATTGATCCATATACTCATTTGTATAAAACCGGCAAAAGAACATGGCATCGAAATGATGTGTTGTTTGATGAAGAAGGCCATGCAACGGATTTGATCACAGATGAGGCCATTCGGTTTATTGAGAAACCGAGAGAAATCGGTAATCCTTTTTTCCTTTACCTTGCATATAGTGTACCACACTATCCACTTGATGAACCAATAGAATGGACAGATGGCTATACCAATACAATAGAAAATGACTCTCGAAGATTGTATGCAGCATCCGTATCGCACATGGATAACGCCATCGGTCGTGTTATGTCATCTCTCGAAAAAGCTGGCGTTGATGAAAACACCCTTGTCATATTTTTTAGTGATAATGGGGCTCAGGATAGCTGGTCTTCCAAAACTCAATATGATGGAAAATTCAAACCTAATGATGTATTAGGTGATAACCTGCCTCTTCGCGACTGGAAAACATCTTTTTATGATGGCGCACTGCGGGTACCGGCTATCATCAATTGGAAAGGTAAATTGAAACATAAGAAAATTAGCGAGGCAATAAATGTGGCAGATGTATATCCGACCTTGGCCTACCTTGCCGGAGTGGATGTGCCTGAAGAGTTAAAAATTGAAGGAAAAAATTTCTGGCCTTCTCTTGAAGGAAAGGTTTTGCTGGAAAACCGGGTAATGTATTGGAGAATGAAAAAGGGTTCAGCTTTGAAAAAAGGCGATTGGAAATTGATTCATTATGGCAAAATGCTTGAAAAAGGAACAGATGAGTTATACAACATATCTATTGATCCGTATGAGAAAAATAATGTGGCAAAAGAAAATGAGCCCATCCTTTCAGAGTTAAAGAAAGAGCTGGAGCATCAGCATTTGCTTGATAGCCCGATAATGGCTAAGGAAATTCAGTAATTATAGGTCTTAATATTATAGAAATAATCAAATTTTAAACTATGGCAATGTGTAGGTTATTTATTTTTTCTCAATTGATTTTTTTATTTTTCATTGTGGAGGCTCAGGATTCACATACTGTTAGGTTTGAGCCTGATGAATTATACAACACTCGTGTAGCAAAGCTGGTACGTCTGTCTCCGGACGGGGAAGCCCTTGTGTTGGAAGGTAGAAATGTTAAAGGACCATTTCAAGGTTTTATTGAAAGTGATCACCTGGATTTGGGAAACATGAATAATTTATTGATTTCGGTTGGTAAAACTCTCAAGTCTGTTAAGGTCAATACACAAGCGATTATTCCAGAAGGAGCAAAAGTTGACCTATACCTTAGTTTTGGAGACAACTATTATTCTACAAAAGGATGGTCTGATTGGGAAAAATCAAAAAATCTTAAGCCTGTAATTAAGAAGCCAAAGGGTAGGTACTGTCGGTTTCGATTAGTTATATCTGCACCCAATTTAGAGATATCACCGAGAATATTATCCTTATCCATTGATGCCGTATATGATAAAGCAAGCCCTCCATTTCATAAAGAAATCACAATACTGCAATTTGAGAATGAACAACTGATAACTTCACAATTTACGTTTGGTTATGAAAGGCAAGATAATAAGTACCTCAATGAATTTATTGAACAGATGGGATACAAAACCATTGTGACCAATGTCAATTCAGATCTGGAAAAACTTTTCATTCTTAATACTGCAGTAGCAAAAACCTTTAATTATGAGCATAGCAGTTGGCCTACAGATTATCCATTTGATCCTCGGGAAATATGCAGTATGCAAAATGGAGAAATGGCGATAAAGGGGCATTGCATGTCGTACGCTGTAGTTTTAATTAACTCACTTACAACACTTGGCTATCATTCCAGGCATTGGGCAGCCAACGGATTAAGGGATATGGACCATGAAGTGGTGGAAGTATGGGTGAATAGTTTGCGCAAGTGGATTTACCTGGATCCTTCGCTAAGTCAATATTACATTGATCCGCAAACTAAGACTCCACTTTCTCTGAAAGAAATGCATGACATTTATACCCAATTTGTTCTGGAACCGGGTGAAACACTTCTTAGTGTACCTGATAAGACTCTAAAAGCCAGAGTCAAAGCTAAAGGCCCAAAAAAAGGGATGCTCGCTCCAATCGATTGTATTGATAGCGGGTGGCACTATGGCAAAAAAATTGACCCTGCGTCTTATGATTGGGGTTGGTTTCACGGGTACATGGTAAGTGGTTTTCTCCGTCTGACAGATCGTAATAATTATGTATCAAGAAAAGAACCATGGTTCAGCAATTTTGGGAATGGAATAAATTTCAATAGTCATTTGCACTGGATTGATGATGCTACGCCTCCAAGAATTGCCTCTATTCAAACATATACGGAAAGAGAAAGAGATCTTTGGTGGAGCATGAACCAGGCAGCGATGAAGGCAACCCGAACAGGAGAAGATAGTATTTCCCTTGAATTTGGCAACACACAACCGTTTTTTAGTCATTATTTGGTTGGTATAGATGGCAAGGAGTCAATTCAGGTTTCAGATCTTTCTTATACCTGGATTTTACATTCAGGAGAAAACAATATTGTTGTAACACCCGAAGATGAATTTGGAAATAGAGGAATTTCAAGCCAACTACGGCTGATGAAATAGTATATCGGGGGTTGATGCAGTTGTGGAATTTGGCACAACGAGAAAGACTCATTTTATAAGCCTGTTTAGTCATGTCGCATATTATTTTTATTGGCTCTACTGTTATTTTAATGGAAATAGGGACTGATATGAGCAAATGGAAAAACGGTAAGCACTTTTCTGCTTGGGTAATCTGGTGTCCAACACCAAGATTATTGGTGGTAAAATCATAAGCAATAAAATGCAGAGAAAGAAAAATTATGCGGGTCAAACTTTACGCATGGCAGCCATTTACTTGTCAAGAAGTAAATCCTCCTTCTGTGACTATGCCAGAAAAATGAGATCACGGTTAGGTGAAAAAGGAGGGGTGGCTACCGCCCATAAACTGTATAGGATTATCTATACCATGATTAAAGAACAACATCCCTTTAATCCAGACATGCTCTCTTGTGAAAAAAAGAATAAAATACTTGGAAAACCAACTCAAACAGTCAACTTGATGAATAGTTAGTTATACAGTAGACTCTAAGTAATAACCGATAAGTTTTTGATAATAATGAAAAATACAAAGAGAATTTTAAGTTTGATTTCAGCAAATTTTAGCAAAATGGCATTAGTGGTTCTTTTATTTTACGGATGTTATCCAAAAAGTAAAAATAACCTCCATAAACAAAATGTTCGCCCTAACATTGTTTGGATTATGGCTGAAAATATTGGCCCTGACTTAGGTTGTTATGGAACCCCGACAGTAAAGACACCAAATCTTGACAACATGGCAAAGGAAGGCATCTTGTATAACAAGGCTTTCACAACCGCACCGGTTTGTTCCCCCTCCAGAGCAGCAATGATGACAGGTGCGTATCAAATATCTACCAATACACAAAATCTTCGCATGAATACGAACCGGAGGCTTCCTGAACCTTATAAAGCAATCACATATTATCTGCGAAAAGCTGGTTATTATACAGCACTTGGTTGTGGTTATTCCAACAAAACAGATATTAATTTTAGTCCCAAAGAAGGAACTCTATCTGGTTTCGATGGTGATGATTGGAAATACCGTAAGCCGGGACAGCCTTTTTTTGCACAGATAACCCTGCCGATCACTCACAGAGGAAATAACTGGTACTCTAACTCTCCCGATGTTGTAAAATACAAAGAAATGGAAAACCCCAAAACCCCTTTCTATTATCTGCCAGCTTTTGCAGATTCTGTTAATCCAAAAGATGTTGTTCTTCCACCAACTATTCCCGACCACCCCGTAATCAGAGATGACTGGGCAAGATATCTCACTCAAATAGAAAAAATGGACGTACAGGTAGGCCAAATTTTACAAAGAATAAAAGACGAAGGCATTGAGGATAATACTATAGTTATTTTCATCTCAGATAATGGGGCAGACATTTATCGCGAAGAATATTGGTTATACGATGGGGGTATCCATGTACCAATGATTGTTCGCTGGCCCGGAAATCTAAAAGCCAGTGAAGTGAACGATGACCTTATAAGTGCCATTGATATTTCAGCAACCATTCTTGAAATAGCAGACGTTAAAGTCCCTGATTATATGGATGGGGTTCCCTTTATCCCGCTTTATGCATTAGGGTTTGTCACACAAGATAATTCTTATTAAAGTTCAACTGCTTAGACGATTACGCAATAGAAATCATTGATTAGAGGCAATCAGAGAGTTCTAATGCAAAGCATTAGAAAACAGTACAATTTTATCTAATTTCCTATTCTAACCAAAATGGTTTTGTGACATGGGTCTTATAAGCTTGAATTACAGAAAGTTACCATGTCCTTGTGTTTCTAATGCATAATGCGGGTTTATTGGTATAAATACAAAAAAACGAGATTATATTTATGCTGCGCGCGATAGGATTGACGGCAGTGTGGACCGGATAAGGTGTGTGAGAAGTGAACAGTATAAATATATACGCAATTTTATGCCGGAGAAGGGATACCAGGAAACCAGATGGGTTATGATAAATAATCCAACACTTAAAGTAATAAAAAAGCTTTATGAAGAAGGTAAACTAACCCCAATTCAGGCTTTGCATATGGTAAAAAACAAAGCTCCCGAGGAATTGTATGATTTAAGTGTGGATCCGTATGAATTTAATAATCTTGTTGATGCCCCTGAATATCAGAAGACGCTTGAAAAAATGAGGGTCTTACTCAATAATTGGATAGAAGAAACTGGAGACACCGGACAGTATCCCGAAAAGCGTGAAGATGCTAAAGAGACCACGTGGTTTAACTTTGATGATGCCTATGGAAATGTGGCATAAACCAAATAATCTGGTTTATGCCATTTAGTTAGCAACAACAAAAAATAAAAATTAAAATGTCTGATTTTATACTAAAGCTTTGGCCCAAAAAAAGGAATGCTCGCTCCAATTGATTGTATTGATAGCGGGTGGCATTATGGCAAAAAAAAATTGACCCTGCGTCTTATGATTGGGGTTGGTTTCACGGGTACATGGTGAGTGGTTTTCTTCGTCTGACAGATCGTAATAATTATGTATCAAAAAAAGAACCATGGTTTAGCAATTTTGGGAATGGAATAAATTTCAATAGTCATTTGCACTGGATCGATGATGCTACGCCTCCAAGAATTGCCTCTATTCAAACATATAAGGGAAGAGAAAGAGATCTTTGGTGGAGCATGAACCAAGCAGCGATGAAGGCAACCCGAACAGGAGAAAATAATATTTCCCCTGAATTTGGTAACACACAACCGTTTTTTAGTCATTATTTGGTTGGTATGGATGGCAAGAGGTAATTCAGATTTCAAATCTTCCTTATATCTGGATTTTGCATTCAGGAGAAAACGATATTGTTGTAACACCCGAAGATGAATTTGGAAATAGAGGAATTTCAAGCTATCTACGTCTGATGAAATAGTATATCGGGGGTTGGAGCAGTTGCGGAATATGGCAACGAGAAAGACTCATTTTATAAGCCTAATTAGTCATATCGCAAATTATTTCTATTGGCTCTACTGTTAATTTAGTGGAAATAGTGAGTAGTCCGGAGTCCGAAGCTGATTGTTGGTATGATAAATGGAGATTTTTTTTTTAAAAACCACTGGAGTCTCATTTTTTAGGATACTTTGGTTTTCTGAAGTCCAACTTTCTTGTCTCGCCGACAGACATAGCATCGCCATGACGAGTATTTTTAACACAATCAGTGTGGTGTGTAAAAGAACCACCAAAATACCAGGTTATTATTTCGAAATTCCTAAATTAGATTTATCTACTTCGATGGAACCATCTTGATACAAGAGTAAATCGTAATAAAAATAGGTGAAATTATCGGCGGTGCTTCTGTGGCAATCATTTTCCAATGGCTGGACTTTTAAGAATTCTGCACGAAGCGGTATCCTGATTGGACTGTTTTTTGTAGGCTTCCTAGTAAGTTGTAGTTGAGAAGAAAGAATATTTCTGCCCGTATTATAGCGATGTTGTATTATATTTTCAACAATAATATCAGGATTATCTTTTCTGTTAATTGGAACTGTAGGATGCCAGGTTGAAATATCCTTTGTTTCGAATTGCGAAGGAGTTTGAATCCAAATAGAAAAAGTCTCTCCCACCTCAGCCTTTCCATTACCATTTCCTGTCCCTTCAGATATTTTTCCCGATGAAATAGGGGTATTCCATTTGTTCCATTTATACTTAAATAATGTAAGATCCTCTGATTTTTCATCAAAAATCTTTATGCTAAATGTCTCTGGTACCGGGCTTTGTTTTTTGACGTTTACCTGGATAATGTGTTCTCTATCCTGGACAATTCCATCTATGGAAGATCCAATTTTAATATACCCTGTATTTTTATAATCAGCCAGATATTTCCCTTTGATCACAATAAATGTATCTATGCTAATTTTACTTAAGGCAGGGATAATCACTTGGTTTGGTTGGTTAACTATAGATAGTAGTTCAATATTCTCAGTTGAAACGATAAAATCAATTGTTTGAGGATCTGCTGAAAGATTGATAATTTCAAATGAGAGTGGCGTTTCAATATTATTTGTCAGATAAATATTTTCATTGATGGTATCCGTAAGAACAAAGACAGGAGGTTGAAGTTCATTTCCAAGAATACCTATCTCCTCACCAATCCCTCCACGAGAAGCAATGTTTAATTTACCAATGGAATCCGCTTTTAAATTTTGGCTGGTAAATGCATCGTTACGGTAGGAATATCTCGAAAGTGTATAATTCCCATATGGCTTATAAATGGGCGGTGTGGTTAACGAAACATCAAATTCCGGAAGACTCTTGACCCAAGGGAGTCGTTCTCTTGTATAGATTCCTAGCCCATTTTTAGCGACGTCGTGAAGATATATCCAACCGTTTCCATTTTTTGAACTTGATATATTGTAACCCCAAACCTCAAAATTGGGATATAGGTTTATAAATGAAAAGCAAGGAACAGCTTCTTTAGGTTTAGAAAAATGCTTTAGGTGAAAGTCAAATTGCAAATCAATTCTGGCAGCATGATGATTACAAAAATCGACAAGATAATATTCGTTTTCAAACCCAGCTCCAGAATATGTTTCATACAATTGATTGGTATAGTATTTTAAATAATCCCTGTCATTTGTTGAATGTCGAAAAGGTAGTCCTCTTAAATTTCTCCACAGTTGTCGGGTATCAATTGTAGTAAGATATGATGGGCCTCCAACATCGTAATAGGAAGGTGAATGGCAAAATTCTGAGGCACTGCTGAACAAATGAGGATTTGTAGCAGCTATCCAAATAGCCATCTGTCCTCCCATAGAAAGCCCGGAGACTGCCCGGAATTGTGGACCAACTTTGGAGTTGTAGCGCGAATCAACAACATCAATAAGTTCTCTTATGTAAGCCGAAAAATTATAATAATTTCCGTCCCAAGAATCAGCTCTTGAGGGGAAATAAACTTTACACGCATCTGGCAGGTCATATAGCTTCCCATCAACACTAACTATGATAACATCATGGTGGTAGGTTACATTTTCAAAATCTGCGTTATTTGGAAATTTGTAAGCTGAGTCATAAGGCCGCCCAATTGCGATAGGCTCAGGTAAACCAAAATCGGCATAATTGTATGTGCCGCTACGCTCATAGCTTCCTCCACAGCCATTGAAATAATATATTACAGGATATTTTTTAGAAATATTTTCGGGGTCATAATCCGGAGGTGTAAAAACCCTGAAATATCTTGTCGTACCAAATGTAGTGCTATAATGACTTTCATCTGTAAAAGAGAAGACTGAAAGTGGGAAGAGTAATAAGAATAAAGAAATTTTACAGACATTCATAATAATAAATTGGTTCTACCACAAACCCACCTGAGGTAGGAAGGTTAAGTGGAAAAATAATACAGTTTATTTTGCAAGTATTTCATTGAGCCCTATGTGACTGACTGCGGTTGGCAGTTCTTCTTATATTGCATTGCGATTAATTTAAGCGGAATTACAACAATACAGCACTTTACGCAAAGGAATTCTATGAAAAATGAAAGATACATATTCTAATTTATAGTTATTGTATTATTTTTTTGACTCTGCGTTGATTTATGTAGCTAAAAACCTGTTGCCAAAGATTTTCAGAGTAATATTATAAAATATTCTAAACAGGCCTATCCGCCCGACTGCCCTATCTTTACCAGCTGGTGTCTTGAGCGTTTATTAATTACCCACAGAAATATTCGAGTTATTCCTAAGTCCCTGGATTTCATTCGAGATGAAAAATTATTTCAGCGTATTTTGTTTGGATTTTATTAAAATATTTTAATAAATTTATTGGTCTTTATAATAATTATGCCCAAAAGTTTTATAAACCCTAATAAAAACATTCGTCAGAAAAGAGGGAAGAGCGTTTATATTAATGATGGACCCTTGGTAAAAGATATTAAGCAAACTGACAAAGAGTTGTGGACTGCTTTCAAAGCAGGAAGCCTTATTGCTTATAAATTAATTTATGAGAGAAATATTGATTCTTTATTTAAATATGGAAAAACGCTTGCACCTTTTGCAGAATTAGCGCAGGATGGTGTTCAGGATTTATTTGTTGATTTATGGAACAAACGTGCAAATCTTGGTAACGTAGACAATATAAAAGGTTATTTATTTATAAGCTACAGAAGAAAATTACTGGATTTAATAAAGAAGCAAAAGAAAATATTAAATATTGAAAACTTAAATAGTTTTAATATCCTACTCACAGAGTCTAATAATGATTCCCACCTTAGCGATGAAAAAAAAGCATTAATTTTGACTGGATTAAATAATCTGTCTGATCAAAAAAAGGAAGCCATTTACCTAAGATTTTTTAATAATCTTTCCTGCATTGAAATTGGCGAAATAATGAAAATTAATACTCAGTCAGTTTATAATTTGATTAGTACAGGGCTAAAAACAATAAAAAATAGTATTTTGTTTGTTATCCTATTATTGGGCAATCTTCTTATATAGGAAACGAAGCTTTCCATCTATCACAACCTTTCCATCTACCGTAACCTTTCTTAAAAGAGCAAATCATTCAGTTTAATTTTTTTTCTGAAATCAGTAAGTAGGTTTTTGATATCGTGCCGTCTTAATAGTAAATGTCAAAAAACATATTGAATGAATAGTAAAGAAATTCTTGTAGAAGAATTAATTAAAGACGAATATTTTCATAAATGGCTAATTGATCCAGATCAGGAATGTATTGATTTTTGGGTTCAATGGGGAAATGAAGGGTCGGAGAGAAATCAATGTATTGAAGACGCCAAAGAGGTATTGTTGTCTTTTAGATTCGAAACAAGTTCCATATCCCAAGGGAAAAGAGATATGCTTTGGGAGAACATTACTGATCAAATAGAAAAATCACCTAATCAGCAATCAAATAGACATAGGCTTCTTTGGTACTCGATAGCCGCAGCTGTGACTTTGCTATTGATGATGGTTTTTTCCTACAAAAGTTATCAAAACTATTTCTCTGAAAAAGAGATCCAAAAAATTGCCTTTATTGAGAAAATTGCCCCAAAAGGAAAAATTTCTTCTTTTGAATTTGAAGATGGGACAGTAATAAAATTATTTCCAGAAAGTAAAATTAGATTTCCTGAAAAATTTAGCGATCACGACAGAAAAATTTATCTGGAAGGGGAGGGCTTTTTTGAGGTAAAAAAAGATGTAAATAGACCATTTATTGTTGAGACCAATTCATTATTAACCTATGCCCTAGGTACTTCTTTCAATATAAGAACATATCAAAATAGAAATAAATGTGATGTGTCTCTTGTTACGGGGAAAGTTAAGGTAGAAAGGGTGAATAAGCTAAAAAATATTGATGATGGCATAATCCTGTTGCCAGGAGAGGAGGCAGTTTTTGAAGATGAAGAGGTTGTGAAGCAGTTATTTATAATTGATGAGGTTGTTGCGTGGAAAGATGGATACATCTATCTGGAAGATAAAAACTTTGAAGAAAGCCTTCAAATCTTAAAACGATGGTTTGAAGTTGAATTTGAAGTAAAAAATGGGTATAGAGCGGACGGTAAAAAAGGAATTGGAAAATTTAAAAACCAAAGCCTGTATAATATTTTGCAAGTGATAGGATATAGTTTTGATTTTAAATTTGACATTAAAGATGATAAAGCAAAAATAACCTTTTAAAAAAAATGAGATATGAATAATACGAGCTAAAAAAAGAAACCCCGAATGCAGTTACATCCGGGGAAATTATTATGATTCCTGAGAAACACGTTTGCCAAAACTACAAATCAGGAACACTGTAAAATTTTGTAAAACAAAAAAGTTCAACAAAACATGACAAAGTTATGAAAAATAAACTATTACGATTAATTATTATGACCATAAAATTATCTGCATGTGGTTTGGTGTTACAGATTTTTTGTATGGGGATGTTAATGGGTTTTGACTCAAATGCTCAATATAAAAGTGCCAGTGAGACATACATTGATGTATGGGGAGAAGACAAAACTGTTGGTGAAATACTAAAAATGATTGAAAATAGCACTGACTTTAGCTTTTATTATATAAAAGGAGAAATCAATAAGAAGCAAAAAATAAGCCTGAATATTTCTGGCTTAAATTCTGTTGCTGATGTATTACTTAAAATATCAAAGGAGTCTAAGCTTAAGTTTAGACAGGTAAATAATAGTATTTCTATTTCACCAATTTCTAAATCAGAATTAAAGAAGGGCATTGGAAGGCTTGAAGTTGAAATTGCAAGTATTAAAATAACAGGTAAAATCACTTCAGATGCAGACCCTGATGGACTTCCAGGTGTTAATGTAATATTGAAAGGAACTAATATTGGTACAGTTTCAGATGTAAGTGGCGATTATTCTATAGAGGTTCCGGATGAAAATTCTATCCTTACATTCAGTTCTGTCGGTTATGTAGCCGAAGAGATTGTTGTAGGCAATAGGACGATAATCAGCTTGGTTTTGACGCCTGACATTACTGCTCTTGAAGAAATAGTAGTGATTGGTTATGGTTCGGTAAAGAAAAAAGATTTGACAGGTGCTGTGGTTTCCTTATCAGAAGAGGATATGACTACCGGAGCTGCTATAACTTCTGCAGCAGGAATGTTACAAGGGCGTGCTGCGGGTGTAGAAGTGTCCAGTGGTGACGGAACGCCTGGAGGAGCGCTATCTATTGTGATCAGGGGCAATACTTCGATATCAAATAGCAACGAGCCATTGTATGTGGTAGATGGTTTTCCTATTGCAGCGGGGGTTACTATTAATCCTGCCGATATTGAATCTATTGATATTTTAAAAGATGCTTCTGCAGCAGCTATTTATGGCTCCAGGGGTTCTTCAGGAGTTGTCCTGATTACTACCAAAAGAGGAAAAAGAGGTAAGACAAGTGTTAGTTATGATGGGTTTGCCGGCGTACAACAACTTAATAATACCGTGGATTTTTTAGGTTGGAATGATTATGCCGCAAACCGAAATGCAATATATGCTGATGGTGTGAATGACGGTTTCCCTTGGTATGATGCTACAGACTTAGCTTTACCAAATGATACAGATTGGATTGAGGAAGGTACAAGAGATGCTACAATTCAAAGCCATACCATTAGCGCTACCGGTGGAGATGAAACTACTCGTTTTGCTTTATCAGCAAACTCTTTTACGCAAGAGGGGATATTACATAATACTGATTTCAACCGTACTTCGGTTCGTTTGAATGTAGATAGGAAGTTTGGGAATAAAGCTAATGTGGGTGTAAATATTTATACTGCACAAACTAAGTCTGACCAAGTATGGAATAGAGCAGGTTTTCGTAATGGCTCTGTGATGTACCAGTTATTACGGGTTGCACCGGGAAGGGCTGCTTACAACGATGATGGTAGTTATGGCAATACGGTTTTTTCAAGAGATCAAAGGCCTTGGATAAACCCAATTGCCAGAATGGAGGTTCCTGAAAGAAATAACACTGGATTTAGAACTTATGTAACTCTTTGGGCAGATTATGAAATTACAAAAGGATTAGTAGCCAAGGTGAATGTAGGTTATGACAATTCTACTAATACATTTGCTACTTATTATCCCGGTCCGTACTCTGCATGGTTTCCGGACCCTGCTGCGAGTATTAGCGAATCAAAATCTACAAGTTCTCTTGTAGAGGGAACCCTTAATTATACACCCTCTATTTCGGATGAGCATAGTTTGAATATATTGGCGGGAGCTTCCAACCAATACTTTAATAATTTTGGTTTTTCCTCAACGGGCCGTGTATTTCCAACGGATAAAACATCCTATTATAATTTAGGGTCTGCCACAGACCAATTTGTAGGTAGTTGGCGATCAGATAGCCGGATCATCTCTTTCTTCGGACGAGCCAACTATAGTTATAGAGATAAGTATTTGTTGACAGCAACGTTAAGGGCTGATGGCGCTTCTCAATTTGGCGAAAATAACAAATGGGGAACCTTCCCTTCTGCCTCTGCAGCCTGGAGGATTTCTGAAGAAGTGTTCTTAAGTGGTTCCAATTTTGTGGATAACCTAAAAGTCAGGGTAGCTTATGGTATTACAGGAAATAACAGTTTCTCACCATACACTGCACTGGCAAGGGTAGGTTCTACAACATTATTTAGCTATGACGGCCAGGGATCCGGTTCAGGATTGACAGTTAGTGGTAGGTTTGCCCCCAACCCAGATTTAAGATGGGAAACATCTAAAATGATTAATATAGGTCTTGATTTCGGTTTTTGGGGTAGCAGGTTGTTTGGTTCCGCTGAAGTATATAGCACCAACACCAGTGACCTGATCATTGATAAAGACATTTCTCAAGCCTCTACTGGTTTCAGTGTTATAAGAGCCAATGTTGGAGAAATTAATAATCAAGGTATTGAGCTTACACTTGGCGGTAACATTATCGATGGAGATTTCAAATGGACTGCTTCCGCTAATTTATCTAAAAACGTAAATGAAATCACTAAACTTGATGGAGACGCACCTATTACATTATGGATTGAGAGAAGACCTTCAGGAGCCGGAAGAGAACAGCCATTCAGACAAATGATTGAAGGTGGGGAAATGGGGAACATTTTTGGATATACCTATGCTGGAGTTATCGGAGAAGGTGAAACGTATGACCCGCAACCCAACTCAGTAGTTGGTAATGCTAAGTATGTTGATATTAACGAAGACGGTATAATTAATGCGGACGATAGAAGCAATATAGGAAATGCAACACCGGATTTTATTTGGGGCTTTAACAACAGGTTTAGTTATAAAGGCCTTAGTCTGGATGTATTTTTTCAGGGAGTGCAAGGTAATGATGTGCTCAATATCAGAGGGGTAATGATCGATGAGTTATCCAGTAATAGAGCAGGTGAAAGATACAGCTCCACACTGAATCCTACGGGTACGCGCCCCGGCGTTGATTATTTCTACGGAGAGTATGGCTCTTACGTAAATACTGAATTTGTTGAAGATGCCTCTTATGTAAGATTAAAAAATGTTGTATTAACCTATAAGTTTAACACGAGCAATCTTTCATGGCTGGGTAATGTAGAAATTTATGTTCAGGGCCAAAACCTACTTACGTTTACGAATTATTCTGGATTTGACCCAGAAGTTAGTTTTAACTATAGTGGTTCTTCAAGAGCTGTGGGTCGTGGAGTTGACGACAATGGATTCCCAAATTACAAGACTTACACAGCAGGGTTAAGGATATCCTTTTAATTAATTACAAAATATAATGATTATGAAAAAAATAAAAATTTCCTTGTTCGCATTAGTACTTATGTCGATAAGTATAATGTCATGTGAAGATCAATTAACGGAAACAGTATATTCTGAGTTGCTAGCAAACAACGCTTATGTAACTGAAGCAGATGCTGAAGTGCTTGTGCTTGGGGCCTATGCCGGGCTCAACGGATCGAATTCGGGTTGGGCTTCTTATTACCAACACAATTATATTCAAGTAAGTGAATTGCCTACAGATTATGGACAGGATGTATGGTCTGGTGGTGGTGACGCCTATGAAACCGGTACCTGGGACAGTAATCAACAGTTTATTTTAGATCTGTGGTCTGGAGCTTATAAAGTAGTTGGAGCAGCCAATTTTGGAATAGGTATCCTTGAAGGGATGGATTTAGATGAAAGTGTCAAAAACAGTTTTATAGGAGAGCTTAAATTTTTAAGAGCCCTTGCTTATTACGATCTGACATTTAATTTTAAAGATGTAATATTAAATGTGACAAATTCATCTGAAAATTTACCGGTAAGTCCTCAGGCGGATATTATTGCACATATATTAAAGGATTTAGGTGAGGCAATCTCCGTGTTACCTAATGCCGGAGTTTATAGTGGTGTTGGCAGGGCAACAAAAGATGCCGCAATAGGCTTAAGGGCTAAAGTTCACCTGAATGCTAAAAATTGGGCAGAAGCTGCCGCCGACGCCAATACAATTATAGGAACGGGCGATTACGACTTATTTCCTGCCGGTAGTCTTGTTGAGTTGTATGATGATGTAAATAGGTCAGACAACGAATGGATATTTGTAATTCAATCTGAAACAAGTCAGTCAGGAGCAACGAATACTATACCTTGGTTTGCACTATCCGGAGACTGGCAAAGAGGGGGCTGGGGTAACCTTAGAGTATCTAATGATTTCTATAAGTCGTTTGACTTGAACGATGAAAGAAGAGGCTTAATTGCAAATGGATTTCAAGATGGCAGAAAACGAACAAGCGAAGATGGCGACAGGTATTTCGCTTTACCTGGTACACCTGAATACGATGCTTTAGCTGTTGATACTGCCGCAAATATAATAGACCTTAGAGAGCTTACCTCTATGCCTTTTATAAAATATTCAGGCGGTCATGATAGATTTGAACCTGCAAAAGGAGGTGCCTCAGGAACAAATTATCCAATTTTACGCTATGCTGATATTTTACTTACCAGAGCAGAAGCGCTGAATGAAACCGGCGATCAACCCGGAGCTATTGCGTTGGTTAATCAGGTGAGAACCAGAGCCGGTATACCCGTTATAGCAGGGTTAGATCAGACCGCTTTGCGTGACGCCATTTTAGAAGAAAGAGCAAAAGAGCTCTTTATGGAAGGTCATAGAAGGCTTGACTTGATTAGGAGCGGAAAGTATATAGAATTATGGAAAGCCGGTTTGGAGGGTAAATATCCGGGTAGCGACTTTAGTTATCTTAAGGCCGATAAGACTTATTTCCCTATCCCTCAGGTAGAGGTTGACGCCAATGATCAGATTAATCCGGGTGATTAGTCAGACATATTGAATGAAAATACAAAAAAACAATCTCACTGGAAGGCGGGATTGTTTTTTTTGTTATAACTGAGCCTGTGCTTAAGTAGTTTAATTCTACATTACAATAATACCCAAATGCAATGCAGTAAATTAGAACTGTAAGGTTGGCGATAGGCACTATAACTTTCCAGAGATTATCCAATACTAATCTGAGATCCAATACTAAATCGGTTAATGATTCCCTACCTCGCTGGACCAATTTCAATTAGTTAAGCTTTCCGTCTTCGTGAGGCACAGCCTGTCCCGTTTTTTCGGGAAAGCGATCTTTAATTTTGAGCCCAGAGAAAATAGACAGACTGCCACGCTACGCTCGTAGTGACGTAACTTGAAATTGCTTGCCGGACAGGCAGGCTTGATAGCTTTAATAAAGGAAGAGTCTTGCTGTTGGCATTTTTATACTTAGGTTTACAGAGGTTTTAATTTTGTTGAATTACTGCTCAGAAAATAGAATTACCGATTTTTAAACTGAGCCCTTGTTGTGTCTGGTACGCCAAAGGCGTGGTCTTTTGACCAACAAGCTCATGAAGCGTATTTCAGTTAGTTGGTGATAACACCAACAAAGGCAGAAATTCGGTAATTTATTTTTCCGATGAGTATATGAACCTCAATTTTAATTATTAATATGTCGAATAATAATTCCTTAGCACCAAATCAGTAAATTAAGTATTAAAGAGTATGAGTAGAAGTAGTATGCGCAATT
>CAZDRA010000042.1:0-36410 GCA_964507705.1 uncultured Roseivirgaceae bacterium
AAGGTGGTTGTTATACCAATTTAATTGTAAAATGAGGCATAAATAAATTGAATTATTTTTTGCTTAGATGATCAAGAGAAATATAAGTGAAAAAGAAACTATTTATATGACTTGTTTTATGGTTAAACTGGTATTAAACATCAAAACCTCACGAGAGGTAAGAAGAATTCATATGAATGTTTTAAGTTCATTTGTTGTGGATCATTATTTAACAAATAACTATATCGAAAGCCAAAACTAAAATTGAAATTATTGAGAACTTTGGTGTCCAGCACTAATTCTCCACCAGCAGAATTATACAGTTTAACGGACTCGGTATTGGTAGATGAATTAAGTAAATGGGCCCTGCTATAATCGTAAAACACATTTGCTCTAACACGATAGAAATATAAAATTCCTAAAAATCCCCAGTCGGGATAAATCAATGGCAAATGATAGTTGGCACCAACTTTATAAATAAAGTCATAAACCGGTCGATTGTACCCTCTTGCATAAAAGAAATTATCTACATAGCGATAGTCATTCTCTGCATCTTCCTGTTGATAGGATAGCTGAAAAGCAATATTATGATTTTTTGCTATGCCAGGAAATACAAGTTCTGCATTCGCAAAAAATTGCTTGGCAACATTATCATCAAGAGAGCTGTTGTACGACACACCCAAATATTGACTATAACTCGATAATATATTTTGCTTTGCTTTTTTCCTGTTATTCGAAAATGAAATCCCCATCTGGTAGGAATTCAAATCAAAATCTGTTGTTGTTACCTGATCATTATTATCAAATATTATTGACGTATATGAATAATTTCCAAGGAAATTCATACTCCTGGTGTACAAGCCAGAACTCAAATTTAATGGGATCAACACGCCTGGCTTAATAACCGTTTCATTCCATTTTACCGTGACATTTTCAACAAAATTACCATTGTCATCATAAATAGAATACAGACCTTTCCGTCTGCCATAACTTGCAGACAATGAAAAAACAGGATAAAATTGGGCATAGGAAAAATCAAAAAAGTATTTCAAATTATTGTCATTTCTATTATAATTCACTCCCAATTTCATTGCCAGGGTATTCAATATATTGTTTGACATTAAAGACCATTCGTAGTTTGGATCAGCAAAAAACATACTCCAACTATGGAGATTTATCAGTTTTGATGAAGTGGAATAACCCTGCGTATCATATGTTTTATCAGGAATGCTATCTGTAATATCTCCTCCCTCTTCCACAGCCGCTACCGATTGATATTGCACCATGTCAATCGGCTCAACATATTTAGTTTCGACCAACTTACTTGTATCAAATTCCATGATTTTCATATCGTGACCAAGCGAACTAAACTGACTAAAATAAAGCTTATTGTCTTTTACAGCGGGTGTGTAAGCACCTGTTTTTATATTTGTGATTTCATAGATTTTTCCGTCGTTCATATTGACACAATAGATATTGTCAATTCCCGAATAGGATGATGAATAGAAAACGAAATTGTCTTTTTGCCATGGAATACCAATCTGATGATGACTAAACTTTGTGATATTAATAAGCTGTCCGTTTCGCTCATCTATTTTTACAATGGCGGTTTTTCCTTTTTCATCTCTGGCAATTGCTATGATAAACTCATCATTTTCTGCCCATTTAGGATATGAAAAAAAGTAATTACTAGGGTTTGGAATTTCATTTAGTTTAAAACCTGTTTCGACTTCCAGCACATGCAAGTTATATTTCTGATTTTCAGAGACATGGAAAGCTATTATCTTTGTGCCATCGTAAGACAAATCGGGTGAAAAATATTTAGAAGACGAAGTCAGTTTTTTTCTCTCTCCATTTTCAATATCATAGTATATAATATTAGAATTTACATGCCACCCCCAGCGTTCGTCCTGACCAATTTCTGTCCATACCAATTTTTCGTTTTTATATGAAAAGTAATTATCTAAAACTCGCCCCTGTTGTTTGATAATAAATTCTGTTCCATATCGGTTTATTTTATAAAATGCTCCTATTTGCTTATAGCTTGCTTTATACACAATGACATTATCTTCATCATCAAAGTAGGGATATTTATAATCTGTAAATGTTCCATTTTTATCCAAATTATTTAGCTGTTCAGTTTCAACTTCCGGGCGCACCAACAAACTATCCCACTTATCGTAATAATGCCTTAATGCTAAAATATACATATCGTATGTGGGGTATTCAGTATGTTTTTCCAAATTTTTAGAAAAAGGATATATCAACCCCTTATATTTACCAGCATCAGAAATCACCTCTTTCCACACATCATTCCCAAATTCTTCTCTAGCATAATTATTCATTAAAAATCCAAGTTCATAATGGTTGGGAACAAAATCTTTGATAGAGCCATTTCTTGCTTTTGGGTAATTGAAATACACATCATCCAAAAACAAACTTTTGTACCCGTTGTAAAATACTGGCATTCTCCCTCTTCCCTGAGCAGTTAATGCTGTTTCTGTCACAACTGCATCCCCTTCGAAAAACCAATTGGGAATACTTAATGAAGAAAAATAACTCCAACCCAACTGCCCTGAAAGAATGTATGCAAGATTCGTTAGTCCTTTTCTGGCATTCGTTTGTTGCATTACGTGTCTGTATTCATGAATCGACAACATATCTAACCAGTTGGTAGATACCTGATGATTACTTTGAGGTTGGTTGAGAAAAAATTCTGATCGAAATGGGGCTAAGCCAACATATCCATTAGACACTACCGTCTGGTTTTGTAGTACGATGTCAATCTTCTTGTGCTTGGCACCAATTGATCTCCTGTTATTTTTACTCAAATGGTGAATAGTATTTGCCACTCTTTGGGCCTGCTTTTCTACCCCTACTGGATAAATAACCCTGACAGTATCGGTATCAATCTGACGCCATTTCAATGAGTTGGGGTGACCGCCAAAATTCTGCGAAAAGGAATCAATTGGAAATTGCACAAGGAATGCTAAGAAAACCAATAGACTGATACTATATTTTTGCCATAGCCAACTATGGTTCATATTCAAAGAAATTTTCATATGTAATTTTATTCAATACACTTGCTTTATAATTGGCAAATCAACCTTTATGCTTCCTGTCGTCCAAAATGGCTCATGGAAAATGAGTCTTTTTTGCTTTCTATCCATCACAACTCTCACTATGGGTACTCCGGCTTTATTGGCTATAAAATAAAAACCGGTTTTCCATTCTTTCACATTTTTCCTGGTACCTTCCGGTGCCAGGGTAAAAATAAATTCATCATGACAATGAAAAATATCTACTACTTGATCAACAATGTTATTGCTTTTTGACCTGTCAACAGAGAAGCCTCCTGCAAGTCTAAAAATCCAACCAAAAGGAGGTCTGAATAAAGCCTTTTTTCCTAAATACTTAGCCTTAAAACTCAATTTTCCCCTGGCCAAAACACCAATAATAAAGTCCATGCTTGACGTATGAGGGGCAACTATGATTACATATTTCTTTTCGGTCTCGGGAACATTGCCAATAATTTCCCATCCTGACCATTTCCATAACAAATTAAAAATATGCTTCATTAAAATTTCAAATCAACAATGCTAAGTAAAGGTGGAATTCAATTAACAAAAAATAAAAGCCATACATAAACTTATGAAGTTGTTTATTTATTAAAAATGTACAATTTTTCACACCGGAATTTAGCCTGAATTAATTTGTGTTTTGTACCTGGAAGTGCATATTGTTTCGCTCACAAATCAGGTAAATCTATAATATCAATCAAGATCACTTTTCAACAGGAAGTAGAGTTGATGATTCTGCTTGTAAATAACTATAGATGATAAGTGCTGTAACGAGCTTTTTATTTTGCAGGTATTGAATTTATATAAGCAAAATCTGGGCAAATATCATATTCACAAGGAATGCTCATACCAATCAAATCTTTCATTTCAGCAATATTTTCCCAGTAAATCTCTCCAAAACCCACAATATTAAACAGGGCTGAACGGGATAAGATATTGGTTTCTGAATTCTAAGGGAGTCATTCCATTTTCTTTCTGAAACATGCGATAAATTCTTTTATCATCGGGGAAATCAAATTTTAAAGCAATCATGTTGATGGGCAGATTGGTCTCGATTAGCAATTTCTCAATATACTTTAACCGAACATTTCGAATATAGTCATGAATTGTTTTTCGTATTTCTCTGCGAAATTCAGTTTGCAATGATCGACGAGACATTGAGGATATTTTTACGACATCATCAATACTGATGTTTTTTCTGAAATTGTTATGGATAAATGAAACAGCCTTGGCAACATTACTGTTCGCAATAGATGTGATATCTGTAGAATGCCTGGTAACGATATGCGTAGGCTGCAACAGGATCGTTTGATCCTGCATCGGCTCACCTGCCATTAAGCGATCGAGGAGAGCAGCAGCTTCGTAGCCGCCTTTTTCTACGTTGCTCACTATGCTTGACAATGGCGGATAGACCGTTTCGCATAACAACTCATCATTATCTGCACCTAAAACAGCGATTTCTTCCGGTACAATCAAGTTGCACAAACGGCAACTCTCAAGTACTTGCAGTCCCATATCATCATTGCACGCAAAAATAGCTATTGGCTTGGGCAATGACGTAAGCCAATCCGAAATATGCTTTTGCTCTTCTTCCCAAGTGATATGTTGTTTTATACTTGCCGTGTCAAAAACATATGGTTGAATGTCAACTTTTTTCAGGCTGTTTCTAAATCCGATTTCTCGCTCCCTCGACCAATGATATTGGCTGATACCGCAATAACCAAAATTCCTAAATCCCTTATATAGAAAATATTCAGCGGCCATTTCACCAATTCGTTCCGATTCGTTGATGATTGTGGGATAGCGAAAATTGGGTTCTTCAATAGTATTGAGAACTACTGGAATATCCAACTCGACTAATTTTCTGGCTTGAGCTGCTGTAGAAACATGCGCTATGACGCCATCAGCCTTCACACGTTTATACCAATCTTTTGATCGTTTAATATCCTTCCTATATAATAATGGTTCTCTTAAAATAATCCATGGCTCATCTCGAATTTTTATATACTTGGATATCCCATACAGAAGTTTCCTTCCATAAATTCTTGATCGCTCTATTTGGATTATAATTCTTGGTATATGTGTCATTGCAAATGACTTTGTTTTTTCGACTTCAGGTAAAAGTTTGAATTTATTCAGAAAATCCAGTGCACTCCTTTATCTTCTTGAAGTCTCCTGCTACTTTACAAGTATAAGTAAAGTATTTGTTTTGTAGTAGTTTTTCAAATTATGAATATTTCAAACAAAACTGGATTCCATCAAATATTTTACATCGTTTCCCTGCATCACGCATATTTTCAAGTCATAAGGAATAGTTTCCAGTAACTTCACTATGCATTGAAAAGAGCTCATCGGTATCAGTGCACTTTAACTTCTATTATAAATGCGTAATATGTATACGATTCAGCTACTTGGTAGGTTGAATATTTTTGTTGGCCTTGGAGTACCAAAGGCACAAGACTTTTGGGAGAAAAAATAAAACAAGCCTTCACTACTCCTAATTTTAATGATATGATTAAGTTCATCTACGATCTTAAAGATGAGATCATTCGCTTAAAAAACGAGAATGATTCTCTGAAGGCCCAACTAAAAACAGATAGCCACAACAGTAGTAAACCCCTATCAAGTGATGGTTTAGCTAAGAAGAATATCAATTTGAGAAAGTCTTCTATCAAATCTGTGAGTGGGCAAGTTGGTCACAAAGGGAATACTTTAAAATTTGAAGGCAAGGCAGATAAGATTGTTCATCACGTTCAATTTGAAAATTGTAGTCGCAATTTTTCTGAGGTTTAAACAAAACAGACTGTTACCAACGAGATAGATTTAATTACAATTAAACCTCAATTGACCAAGCAAGTACAATATAATTATCATTGTAAGCGATATGGGAGTCTATTTTCAGGAAAAAATTTCAATGCCTGAAAAAACAAAATGGACCAAATATTAAAAGTTTATTATCATTGGTTGATTGTCTCTAAAGTTAAAAACTTTCCCTCTTACCTTCAAGAATGGACATTGAAAAACAACATGAGTGGGTAAGACCCTTGAGTCAGATTTGGACGATGATTATGTAATTTTTCATTTGTAACTTTTTATTTTATTGATTATTTCTCTTTTGATATTATTTCCTTTTACTCTTCAGCCACCGTACTAAAACCAATTTCTACACCACCAAGCATTTATTGATAGAGGTCAAACTTTTCATTTGTTACCTATTCAAATACATCAACTGATACCAGATGAACAGGATGATATTCATCGCTCACCAGGGCCATTTCCACATCATAAGTTTTTATTTTAAACGCATAGCGACCGACTGTCTCATATTCTCTGAACCTGCGATAGTGAGATCATGCTGACTTTCGATTTCAACACCTTGGTAAATGGGGAACTTTTTCAGAAAATTTCCATTCTAACACATCCCAGTACTCTTCACTTTCGTTTCCCAAAAATGACAAATTTCCATCATCATTTTATTTCTGAAAAAACGGAGACACCGCAACAAAATAGTTTGTAATACCTGATACCAATGCATTCTGTGGTGCGCCAGACATATTTTTAGGCTATTTTATGTTTTGAAAAGTAGGATTAATTCAGGCCTATCTTTAGTTCTTTACTAATATTTGCATCTATGTTGATTTTAGCAGATACGCTGTCGTATACGGTATTGGGAATAATACCCTCTTCATCAAAATAGTTTACCGAAGCCTTATAAATGATATTTTCATTTCCTCCAGAGGCAGACAATTGATAATTTTGGGTGATACCTGTCTTGTAAAAATCATCCTGCCAGTTATTGTAAGGATTATTATTAACAAAATCCCTCAGTTCAGGAATTACGTTAATCCATCTGGTTTTTAGTTCATTTCCTATCTGACCTACATCTCTCCAATTTTGAATTCGTCCTTCATCAGGGTCGCTATGCGACCATCTGCCTACAGCAGGATCACCAAATCTAATAATTAGGATCTCTTCTTAAATATGTATGTGATCATGAATCCCAAATAAACTTAAGGAAATCTTATCTGTTGTCTAGGACTCAAATTTTCCGGATGGCATCAGATACACTGTAATTAGCAACAAACTCAATTTTTGGTTGCCTACCTTTCACGATGTGAAAGATAAACTATTTTGATAATTGGTTAAGGACAAAGTCATCAATACGCTTATGACTTGTACTTTCAACAAATCCTATTGAAAAACTTTGCGGTACCTTGTTGATCAATTTTTTCATTCCGTTTCTGCCAAATCCAAAAACAGTCATTTTCTCCTGCATCTGGTAAAAACGATCAAATTCCTCATCATCTTCATGATGGAATAAAACAATTGCACGTTGTTGGTTTGCATCTCCGAAAGCTATCCATTCCGGGTCTGGTATGTCTCCCTCATGATTTATAGTGAGAGGAATTTTTTCTTGAATACTGGAAGTCATGTACCAATCTGTATCATCATAGGTTCCTCCCGGCGTGCCCTCATATAAAATCCAGTAGTGGTACTCATTGGGCATTTTGGTCATAGTGAATGTACAGTGAGTTGGATAAAAATCCCAAATGCCTTCCCAATTCCCATTCCCCGAAGTAGCACCTATTGAAACCAAATTGCCAGTGTTTTGTATAATTTCTAATTTTGATAGTTCCGTGCCTATATTTTTTGGGTGAAAAAAGCTACCGTCTTGTTTATGAACGGCGTTTGGAAAACCACGGTATTCACCTCCTGCTCCTGTACCTGGTTCAGGGTGAAACCCTATCCAGTCGATGCCGTCGGGATCAACTATACTTGAAAGTCCTGCACCTTCCTTTTCAAGAAAATAAACAGCAGCCTGCGTTTCTATTTTATAGCAGGGCACATTGCCGGCAGACTCATCCACTTCAAATTCCACTAAATGCACCCTGGTTATTTCCGTACACTGAACTAACAATAATGTTATCAGTATAAGGCAAATATATTTTACTTTCATTTCAATTGATTGAATAAAATATCGATTCTTGGAGCATCCCAAGTGTATGGTTTACCTAAAATATCCAGATCTCCATCGCCGTCTAAATCAGCCAATTTGGACTCATGATTCCCAAATCCAACAGCCAATATCTGTACATTAAAATTACCAAGACCATCACCATATAAAATCCTCGTTTTACATTTATCTTTCTGGCCTGGAGTGTGCATTTCTGCGTTGAAAATATCGAGATTTCCATCTTGATTGATGTCGGCCAAAGCTAAACTATGGCCATGAATAACCATAGTATCTAACAATTCCTTACTTTTCCAGGATTCTGAAAGCAAGGGATCACCGCTGCATTGATACATTTTTAATGGGCTGCTTTTATCTCCCGACACAAAAATGATCTCAGGAGTCCCTCCAGTAACCAATTGCCCCACGGCCGATCTTGTATAGTACATGGTACTGTCTATCAGTATCGGTAAAAACCTACCATCCTCCTGATATTTAAACCAACTGCCCCCTCCGATTATATCTTGAATACCATCATCTATCTGCGCCAACCCCTCATACTGCTCCTTAATTTCCCAATTAAAAATATCTCTATAATCCCAAGAAGCAGCGATCAAAGGATTATCGGGGATTTCAGCCAGACACAATCTTTTACCACCTTGGTTCCAAAATGCCAGCTCAACTCTTCCGTCGCCATCAAAATCTCCAAAAATATGATCATGATGCTTATTGCCTCCATCTTGCTTAATGACCCTTCTTTCCCAACATGTATTTACATCATAATTTGGATAAGGATTTTCCCACCACCATATATGATTGTCCTTGGCATCAGCTCCAAAAACGACATCAAGATCACCATCTTGATCAATGTCAAAAAATGCACCTCCCGCTTCTATTTCAAGAAAGGTGGTGTCAATGAGAAATTTTTCTAATCCACTTGTTGTATTCTTATACCAAAGCAGGCTTGGGCCTTCCCTTCTGGTTCCAATTATAAAGTCATTTAACCCATCTTTGTTTATATCCAACACAAGACTGGCTGTCTGCTGAATGGAAGGTCCGGGAGTAGGGATTTCATTATCCTTTGAAGATATTCGTGTCCATATGAAAATTAATTTTCTATATAAATGTATATTTTTAATGACTTAAAGCATCATGTTTATCCTCACGGAATCGCTGCTAATCCCTTATTTTATTCAACCAGATATTCGGTTGCATTGGTCGCTCAGGCGCCAGCGTATTATTCCAGTTGCAGCCGGCAATATCAGGATCACCATCATTATCAAGATCCGAGACAGCCGAAAGATGTGATCCTGATGTAGAGATAATGTGCTCCTTCCATAAATTGGCCTGGAGATCAACACACTCAAAAATAGAGACGTATCCGGGTCGTCGGGGTGATTTCCAGTTTTGATGCATTTGTGCAGTGTAAATATCCAGTTTGCCGTCTCCATTAAAATCAGCAATGCCAATAGAATGAAGTCGCTCCCGATTATTGAGTACCATATTCCTTTTCCATGAATCATCTCGTGGATTATCATCTCCCTTGTACCACCATATACCGCTGATTTCGTGTCCTTTTTCTTCGCATATAAGTACAATGTCATTTAGTCCATCCTTATCAAGATCGACCACAGCACTCTGCGCTTCACGAGGAAAATCCAGATCGATCATTCGGTCTGTCCAAAGTGATTCTGGATTTTTTCGAATATTTTCATGTCCCGGATTCTCGAGCCAGCCGTTACCGAAAATGGCGTCAATGTCACCATCGTTATCCACATCGCCAAGCGACATGCCTGTGCGCGTATGAGGATCTCCCTTAAAACCGCTGATCTCATAGTATTTCCATTTTCCACCTTTGGGATCTTTAATTCCAGGTATATAAAATACTCTTGCGTTAAAGGATTGTAGTATAATGTCGGGCAAGCCATCTCCATTCACATCATCACTTTTAATCATGTCTGTATTCGGGTTAACTTCAAGTGGGATAATAGTATGTTCTTCCCAGTCTTTTTGTTTCGCCAGTTCACCACCTGGGTTTTCAAGCCATACGATGGAGGAACCACCCTCAAATCCTTTTGCGATAACCGGATCCTGATCGCCATCCTTATCCATATCAACCCATACATTGCCTACAAAATCACCTTTGTTGATTCGATGCATCTCCCAATCCGGTCCTTCATACCAGACCATTTTGTAACCCCCGCTTGTACCCTGACTCGCATCAAAAAACAAATCCATATTTCCATCCTGGTTAATATCCAAGATGGTAGTTTGGGCATTATACGGACCTGGATATTCACCGGACCAGGAATTATCCACATCCACATCGGGGTGAAATGATGGTAGAATGGTATTATCAAATTTCCATGAGCTTATGTTTTGAATAATATCTGGTGTTTGTTTATCAAAAACAGACATGTTTTCCAAAAGGTAAAGTCCGGATTTGCCACTGACCACGATATCTAAATCTGAATCCTTATCAATATCCACAGCATTAATTTTCATTCCCGTACCAACCAGTGCGTTGTATGATATGATATGCTTGGTAAAGGAAGAGGTTTTAGGATCGATATCATACCAGTAAATACCCAGCGGTTCTAAGGAACCGGGATCATTGCCCTGATGTCCCCGCAACCTTTTACCTGTAATCAAATCCAGACGGCCATCATTATTGATATCCGCCAGTTCAAGAGCATGAACCTGAGAAAATGAAGAATCGATAGTGTGACGAATCCAGCTGCGTCCATTGCTGTTGACTTTTTGCTCGAGCCAATTTAACCCATAATTATGCCCCATGCCATACAGAATATCATTGTGTCCATCTCCATTTACATCGAATAGTCGCATCGGCATACTTCCCATATCTTCTGCAATCTGAAATTCAGGGAAAAATTGCCATTTTTCGTTGGCAGGGTCATTTGGCGCTTGAAACCAGCCTTTGGTGCTTACCATATCCATTTTTCCATCACCATTTATATCACCTAAACCAACACCGTGTTTTACTTTTGTGGTATCCATTGTATGTCGGACAAACGTACCATTTTGATTTTCGAACCAATGAGCTTCAGTATAGAACCAAAGGCTGGGTAAAAGGTCAGTGTCACCATCGCCATCAACATCTTCACACAGAAGAAACTCCGTGTATTGAGAGTCCGCTATTTTATGTTGTATCCATGGCTCACCACTATTTTTTGTGTTTTCATACCAGTAAATATTCTGATCATCAAACCAACCCCAGGATATCAGATCGGTCCATCCATCACCATTTATATCAATCGGGTACTCACCACCATTGCTCATAAATTCTCCATAGGCTTTAACGTTCCGCAAAGGATGTTTGATGAATTTTGGACCTTCGTACCAGTAGGCACCGCTCGTAATATCAGGTATCCCGTCATTGTTGACGTCAAACACAGCAGATCCCTCGGAGAAAGGACCGAACCATTGTTTATCAGGACCATCAATTTTTTGAACAAGAAAGTCAGGCTTGTCTACATTGGCAGTAGCCAGGTCACCAAAAAAAAACAACAGAATTGAAAACGTAATTTTATTCATAATATATTTTTTTATCCTCTTTTTATTCGTGCGTAATATGAAATACAGGAAACAAATTTTTAATGAAAAATAAATCATTTCTCTGCCTTGTCCAGTAGGCAAGCTTGTTTGTCAGCCTTCCTGCGGTAGGTATTTAAAAGCGTTTCTATAATTATCTCCCAAATTATTCGGGTTAATATTCAACCATTATTACCGGGCCGGGCCAGTTAATTTCAAGACCATGTCCTTCGAATTCCGAATAAATATAAATTTCATTCTCACCTTGTTTGAGGTATTCTATGGGTACAGGAATGCGGTTGTATCTAAAATGATGAAACTCGCCAAAATTATCGGCAAGCCTATGCCCATTAATTCCTATCTCATGAACAGAGTTGTCATTGGTTGCCGCAGACCAAGTGGAGACCGTTATCCACGCCATGCGTGCATTTGCCAAACCATCAGGCAGGGTTATGTGACAGGATTTCTTCTTACCAATGCGTACACTAAATTCTTCAGGTACATTTTCAGTCTTGTACATTTTAACCTTTCGTTGACGATTTAATGTAAGACCTTTAATTGCAGGAGTTATGGAAGTGATGCCATTTTTTAATACTATTCGTGCGGCAATTTCCATGGGCTTTTCCTGATCCGGCAGATGGTATGTATCCCATATTACAGAGAATGGTTGGTTGAGATCAGTTCCGATATTGTATTTCAATGATTTCTTAATCTCACTGCCAAAATCATATTGGAGATCAGTCAAATCGTACTGGTAGTGCCATTGGCGAAAGACTCCATTCCCTTCCCAATCAAAATCTTCATAAAATCCAATAAACTCAACTCGTTCAACAGAATCAATATCGTTAGGGACGTGCACTGCTATTTCTGGAAAATCACCAATGCTGGAATTCGAAACAAGATTGGTGATTTTTCCTTCTGCATGTGGTTTGGATTCATCATAATAAACCCGTACTACTACACCGTAAACCCAGAACCAGCCCCAGTCAAAGCTATAGCAAGTTTGTTCTGAGACAGAAAATGATAAGGTGTTATCGCCTTCCTTCCACTGATTCAGAGGAATCTCTACGGCTTGGCGCAACTGGGTGGTATAGTAGCATTCAGGCAGATGGCCTTCTGTTACATTCTGAATGAGGGGTAATGGTATCGGGTTATTATTATTAACACGGACACTTCGCTTGCTCGATCCACAATGCCCTCCCCAGTGCTCGGCAATTACCTCTACCTTGATAGCTTTGTCTAGGTCAATGTTTTTAACTATTATTTCTTCAGGAGGTTGCTGTTCTTTACATTGCTCTCTATAACTGCTTGAATCTGCATAGATAAGCATTAACCGGTCGTTTTTGACATAAGTATATTCCCGAAAAACATCACCAGGTTGTGGTTCAGCAAGTAAATAATTAAGACAAAACAGGCTCAAAAGTATAGTACACAAAAATTTCAAATTGCTCATGTTGATTAATTTATAGACACAACTTTAATATTAAACCACTCAGTCGGTTGCCCATTAAACTGGAATAATCCGAATGAGCCTTTTTTAAATTTAACTTTATTATCCTGAATATCTTCATCACTTTCCTCGCACAACCAACCATCAGGTTCCGGTTCTCCAGCGGGCCATATTTTGAATCGTGCCCGATTGATGCCATCCCGAAATATCACTTGCTGCCGTACTTGATATTCTCGTCCTGCTTGATATTCAAAAGGCTTTGGAGATTCAGTCTTGACAACCCATATCCTGTCATCATAAAGCAGATCGCCCCATGCCAGCCAGGTTTGTGCAGAGCCATTCCTGTCGGGGCGAATGGTTGCCAGGCCTGCTGATGACCAACCGGGTTTTATCCCGATTGGAGGAATTGCCGCTTCATGACCGGCAAAGAAATCAGCCAAGCCAAGAAAAATACCGGTTGTGTCACCAAATATTACAGAATAAGTAGCTTCCTGACTGCCATGAGGTGAGCCTAAAAGCAGCAATGCATCCTTTTCAACCGGAGCTACAGTTCTGATTATATTTCGTTGAGGATCAAATTCAAAAGCACCATTCACAATCTGACCTATTTCCTGAATATGTGAATATGCCGACAAGTCGGTCAAATCCAATGAGATGTCCACAGGAGTGCTTTCCCAGTTAAATTTTACTTTTCGACGATGTCTTTTTCCCAATGAGTCGATCATACTGATCAATAATCGGTTCTTCCCAGCTGATAAATCTGATGAATTTATTGGTATTTCAATGTTAAAATCGCCCTTTTCAAATAGCCTGTTTCTAGAAATACTATCCTTCACAGAATCGATACCTTTGACATAAAATGGCACTTTCTTTCCACCATTTAATTGATAAACTCCATCTTTTGACACGCTGGAAATATGTCCAAGAATATTAATATCGCCATGTCGGTATTTGAATTGTTGTTTTTTGTCATATGTCAACTGGATATTGTAACTAGCACGTTGACACCCGCCAAAAAGAAGAACGGATAACACAAAAACTAAAAATTTATATTTTTGATTCAGTAACATAATTCTTCATTTATTTCTTTTTCGTTGATTTATTAGGAATCGTATCTCCTCATTAAATCTAATCTTCATTAAGCTGAGCATACATTCACTGTCGAAATACTTAATTTAAAACTCCTGGGCTCTCTCAAAAATATTACGCTGTTTCCTTTTTCAACTTGCACACAACCCACTGGATTATATATTGGAATTTTAAAATCATTATTTAATGCTTCCGTCTGCTCAGAGCTAACCGAACTTATTTTGGTTGATAATTTCCTGACTTATTTTTGATAGTATTTTGACACATAGTGTATATAGCATCACTACTTAGTACGCTAAGTTAAAACTTTTTATTTAAATTTCAAGGATTTGGTAAATATTATTATTTTGTCATTTATTTAAAAATAATGTATTAAAATACATATAAATAATATATATAACTTATTTTTATTTTTAGTATTAGGACTAAATACTTCTAATTTTGTGAATTAATAATTTACTTTGCGTACTATGTATGATTAACCTGAAAAAACCCAAATACTACCCAATGCGTTAAAAAAATGATGGAATTAATTATCTATACCAAAATGACTAAGCACATTCTTAAGTAGTAAACTCATTTTCTCATCTTTATAGACTGCCCAAGGTGCAGCTACCGAACCGACATTAAATACCTTACCACTATCTTCTCTTTCCCAATAAATGATTTCAGAAATTATTCCTGTGGGGTTATCTTGCGTAGGTCCATTAATGGCTATATAGTCTATCCCTTTTCTATTTTTATTGTAAGATCTTGCCAACGAAATAATTCCTTTTGGTTCTATAAGATTTGCAAATTGAGGAACAGCGTGCTCGCGTGGTGGAATACTTTGAAGGACAGGTAGGCGGACGTCGTATTCATGGCCAACAGCACCAAGAAATTGGTTTTCAAGATTGGGTTCACCCATCAGGTCTCCCTTTTTTACATCAATTTTATTGGGCGTGTTAAATAAAAAATGATCGGGTTCAACTACAGTATAACTTTGAAAATCTTTGCTTTGAGATTTCCAACCTAAAGTTTCCAGGCCTATTAACTTCCAAGCGGGCATCTCGCAGTAGCGCATGAGTGATCCGCGCTTTCCATCCTGACTGTGAAAAACATGCCCAACTTGTGTTGACTTACTAGCTGCCATAGCACCAGGAAATTTGCGACATTCCATAATATTGTAGTCTTCATCAAAACTAACACGCCAAAACATACTATTTCCTGTTAAAGCAATAATAGTACCACCTTCAGAAAGGTAATCTTGAACACCCAAGTAAGCTTTCTCTGTCCAATATTCACTATGGGAAAGTAAGAAAACAGTTTTGTAACCCTTCAATAATTCCGGATTCTTATCTATATCCATATCTGTTAGAAGATCATAAGAATAATTGTTTTTCTCAAGCCATAAATGAAGAAAACGTTCTCCACGAGTCCACTGACTAAAGATATTGCTTTCTGCGTAGTATGTCTTATATGGCCCGGCATTTGGCCAAGGCATCCTCAGACCCGATTGAAAAGTTGGCTGACCGGCCTGGTGTTCCTGGTATTGGGAAAACCCAGGGTATTTGGGATTGGACAGCTTTCTAGCGGCGCCTGTACGCCAATTGGTTAGACCAGCTTTTACATTTGCTGCAAATGGATAACTATTGTAGGCAACCCAGGTGTTGGTTGAGGCTAAAACTAAAATTGGAGCGGGAGCTTTTTTTGTAGGACGACGGACTACAAAGGTGTTGTTATAATACTTTAATTCTCCATCAATGTTAAACTTAAATCTGGCAACATAAAATCCTTGCCTGGCGTCATTGGGAATTTGGTATTTATGACTAATTTTCCATCGACAGTCATAAAGGTCGTCACTGGCAAACCTGAGAGCGTGTCCGCGGGTAGGGTCTTTTAAAGGTTGGTAATCGGGGTTTAGACGGGGGCCGCGTTTATCATTAAAGGAAGGACCTCCAATCATCCATGTTGCGTGATTTATTATCTGTCCATTTCTTTTATGCTTACTCCTGTCAGAAACCAAAGACCCTCTTTCTTCAGAAAACTTCCAATGAGCCATAAGACCAGACTCAGCAGGGTTAGACAATGCCATTGAATTGTTATGAGCTATTATTTCATTTTTACTTATGGCACGATTGTATATCAAACAATTTGCCAGGTCTCCATCATAAAAAAGATCAGTCTTCCCCTTGAGGGAGGATGCGGCTAACTTCAAGGTTCCGGATAATTCTAAAAGTGGTTTTGAATATAAAGCATCGGCAACAAGAAATCCATCAATGTGGATTTTCGTTGTTGAACCGTCCCAGGTAGCTACTACATGATGCCATTTTTTTTGAATTATATAACCTGGAGGAGTTTGAAGAATATGATTACCTATTTGAAGTTCTACATTACCTGCATTCAAATAGATTCCATAGCTCAGCTCATCTTTCTCTTCAGTTTGTGTGATTAGACCCTGTCGTGACTGTATATCAAATGCTCTCACCCAACACTCAAGAGTTAATGCCTTAACATTGCTTAACCCTTTACTAATGTGAATATATGAACCTGGATAAATAGCTTGAGGAATAGCCTCTGAACTCGTACTAAAGAGTGTTATGTCTTTATCCATGCTGTCTGGATCACTGCCCAATCTTACTATTGAAAGTTCATAAGGAACAGTGCTGCTTACCCTTAATTGCAATTCGTCTCCTGGTTCAATTTGTTTTTGACTATAGGCATGGACACCTGACACCAAAGTTGGCCGATGTGCAGGAAAGGACGATGAAATAGTATGATCAGTATCCTTGGTAGATTTACAACTTTGCGAAAATAAACCAATTCCAATAGACAGACATATTGTTAGAAATCTCATTGCGATATTTTTAATTTAACAACAAATGTAAGGGATATTTATTTATTGACATGGATGGGTATTGCGAATGTTTAGTGAGCATTATCATCGTAGCTTTTAACAGTAATGATAATCTGAATCCATTTGGATCATACCATTCAACCTAATCGTATCGTCCGCTTCGAGTTATTCAAATTTGTGAGTTTTTCTAAAACCACAAATTTGGATCAATAAAAACTTAAAACCTGCTGATATAGCAGGTTTTAAGTTTTAAGATTTCTACTTTTAATCTAAGATCGTGCAGAAATTATTATCAGCCTGATCTAAAGATCAATGTATTTTGTTTATTTAATTTCCACTAATCAAATTTTTATTTACTTGTGTTTCACTCACCGGTATTGGCAAATAATACTTGGGTGTGCCCAGAGGTTGTAAATCGTCCGGATGTTTTTTAGCTATTACTTCATCTAACATTTGAAGTCTTATAATATCAAACCATCTGCTATACTCCCCTGCCATTTCCCAGGCTTTTTCCTGAACAATCTCCTCTTGTGTAAGAGATGTATAATCTACAGATGGATCCGGGGTATTCAGTGGCAAACCATAAGCTCTTCTTACAATCTTGTTTACTGCCTCAAGAGCTTTTGCGTCCATGGTATTACCCGTAGCCATTACTTGTGCTTCAGCATAAACAAAATATACTTCTGCCATGCGCTCCAAGGTAAGGTTTACTAGCGTTTGCCAGGTATTTATTGGGCTCTGCATTTTTTTAAAGTGAGGCCTCTTTGTTGCAAATTCCGAAAATGGTGTACCGTCTGAAAGTTCTGTCTGATAAGTGACATCTTTTCTTACTTGATCTGGAAAATCATTGAAGAATCCCAATTCACCATAATAATCATTCCATCCTCCATCTTCTCCAGGCCTTGCAGCGGCACCTCGATCTGCATTGAATGTGAAAAAATCTCCTGTTCCCGCAAAAGTAAAAGACAATACTTCTTCTTTGTTTCCGTCATTGTTTATGGTCGGACTTGGCCATAAATCAATGAAGTTATCCATCAGGCCAAAACCATAATCAGCCTCATTTTCGATCAAATCTCCAGCAACAGTCGCTGCCATTGCATATTTATCAGTTTGATTCAATGGCCATCCGGCCATATTCAGGTACACCTCCGCTTTTGTAGCCAGGGCAGTGCCTTTGCTTACACGTCCAATTTCAACCTTCATATTGCCCATCAAACTAATCGCCATATCCAAATCCAGAAGAATCTGATCATAAATCGCCTGTTCACTGCTAGAACTTATCTCTAAGGTCGCCGGATCATACTCATGTGACTGCAAAATCAAAGGAGCTTTGCCCCATAGTCGTACAATCCAATAATAACTGTATGCTCTCAGAAAGTATGCCTCTCCTGCTATCTGGTTAATCTCAGTTTGATCACCCTCAGTATCTTTATAGTTAGCAATGAGATTGTTGGCTCCTTGAATACACTTGTAAGTGCCTTTCCAAACTAGTGGTAACCGTCCATTTTGATCAGAAACATTGTATTGATCAAATTCTCTAAAAGGAGCTTTGTTTGAAGCTGGAAACGTTGTCAAATCATCACTCCCCATTAGGACAGCATGTGTATGTGGAGAGGAAAGTCCTAATCTCCAGGTTTTTGTCAAAGGGGAATATATCCCAACTAACGCTGCATTCAATCCATTTAAATTACTCATACTACCTCCCTCCGGAGTAAGCTGTGCAGATAAATCTTCCTCGAGAAAGTCGCTACATGAAAATAGCGATGTAAGTACAATTAATATTATCGATAATTTTTTCATAATTTTTATTTAAAAGATTAAATTAATACTAAACGTCCAGGTTTTAGAATTCGGATAAGAACCTGCATCACCTCCACTTCGGTCACCTTCACCATTGTTTGCGTATGCCTCAGGATCCAGACCTCTATAATTCGTTAATGTCCAGACATTAGTTCCTGCAATACTAAACTGTGCTCCAATTCCTTTGATTAAATCCTTGGGTAAAGTATAAGCCAAACTAATATTTTTTAATCTTATGAAATCACCACTTTCCACCCATCTTGAGGACTGGAAAAGATCAACCGATGATAGGCTGAATGCAGGAATGTCACTGTCTTCATTAGTACCTGCAACCCAACGATCCATTATATTGACATGGGTAGCCTCCCATGCATCTGTGTTGGCCATTACAGCAGTTGCGTAATTAAGATTCCACTTGTCATATCCACCCATTGCCATAAAGAAAACATTGAATGAAAAGTTTTTGTATTCCATTGTATTATTCCAACCTAGAATAGTCTCTGGCGTTCCTGAGCCAATAAACTGATAATCATCTACATTGATAGCTCCATCATTATTCAAATCTTCGTATCTGGAATCTCCGGGTACATTGCTGTATACTGCCGCTGCGCTTTCTTCTCCTGTCTTCCAGGTACCCAAATATTTAATCCCCCAATAACTAGATATTGGAAGCCCTGGCTTGATTATACTTTCATTATTCCCTGTTGTGCCTGCTCCAACATTACTATCGTAGAATATGGCTTCTCTGTCACCAATGTCAATAACTTCATTTTGCATGAATGAAGCATTAAGGGTTGAGTACCATCTAAATTTTTCATTATCAATAATCGTGCTGGTAAGACTAATCTCAAATCCCTTGTTTTGAACTTCTCCTACGTTCCTTGAAATATTTCCTCCACCAATATAACTTGGAAGTGGTTCATCAAGTAATAAATCAGTTGTATTCTTAACATAATAATCCAATGACAATCCCAACCTGCCATTAAATATTTGCATGTCAATTCCTCCGTTCACCTGGGTAGTAGTTTCCCACCGAAGATCAGTATTACCAGGGTTTCCAATGGCAGTACCGGGCAGCAAAATACCGGTGTTAAATGATGAACCTGCACCGAATTTGTCTGTGGCTAATGTGGTTACTGTTCCAAAAACACCTATGGCCTGGCTACCTGTTTCTCCCCAACTACCTCTCAGTTTTAAATCATCAAAAAATCCACCCGAAAGGAATTCTTCTTCGGAGAGTCTCCATCCTAAGGCAACAGATGGAAAGGTACTATTTTGATTATCTCCTCTGAACTTTGACGAACCGTCACTTCTGATAGATCCGGTAACCAAATACTTATTTTTATAGTCATAATTTACCCTGCCAATTAATGATTGGATAGACTCTTTTTGTCTAACGGCAAAAGCGTCTGAACTTTCTGCCAAAGTCAGATTATCATACTTAAGTTCGGGAAATAGGAGGTTAAAAGCATTAGATCCAAAACTATCAACTGTTCTTACCTGATATTCCAATACACCGGTAGCAGTAAATTTATGATCGCCAAAAGTCTTAGTATAGGTCAGATTATTCGTATTTTGTAAGAAAACGCTCTCTGTTGACCTCCTCGATGCACCTGGGTTTGCATTACGAAGGTTCTGGTTAAATTCTTTACGCTGATTATTGGAATAGTTAAATCCCAACGAAACATCAATGGAAAGACCATCTATAATCTTATAATTTAAAGATGTATAGGTGAAAAACGTACTTATTTCGTTAATCCGATCATTAGTAGCCAACTCTATAGGATTTTCCTTTATAGAAGAAATCGGGTCACGCGTGATAAAATTTCCATCTTCATCATATACAGGAGTAGTAGGCGACCAGGTAAGAGGTCCGGCAAGTGCCGAATTTGTGTGCCCCGCACCCACGACATTATTTGTTTCCCGTCTAATAAAACTCAATCTAATATCAGCAGTTAACTTATCAGAGAGTTTAGCATTGACATTTGTTCTTAAGGCATACCTTTTATAACCCGAATTGATGACGATACCATCCTGATTATAATAATTACCTGAGATAAAATATTTTACTTTTTCAGATCCTCCGGAATAATCCAGTTGGTATTCCTGCCCGAAAGCTGTGCCAAAAAGTTCTTCTTGCCAATCTGTTCCACCATTTGCTCTATAAAAAGCAATATCCTCAGCTGAAAATTTTCGTTCATTACCTGGTAATTCATCAGCCCGTTGGTTAGCCACCTCAATAAATTGGTTGACATCCATCAGATCCCAATCATTTACCCTTTCTGAAGTGGAAAATCTTGCCGTAAGTGATAATTTTGGTTTCCCTGCCGTACCACTTTTAGTAGTAATAAGTACAACACCATTCGATCCTCTACTACCGTAAATTGCTGTTGCAGAAGCATCTTTTAATACCTGAATCGATTCGATATCGAATGGGTTAATTATGCTGAAGTCACCGCCAACAAATCCATCAATTACATATAAAGGGTCATTGTTTCCGGAAACTGAGTTAGCACCCCTTACTCTGATTGAAACCGTTCCACCTGGAGCTCCAGAGCTATTGGTAACGGAAACACCGGCTACTCTTCCCTGCAAAGCCTGGTCAATTCTCGTTACCGGTTGAGCTGCAAAATCTTCTGATGTCACTGAACCGATTGCTCCGGTAACATCCCTCCTTTCCTGTGTACCATAACCTACAACAATAATCTCCTGCAAGGCCTGGACGTCAGCAGTAAGAGTAATGTCGATCGTACTTCTATTACCTACAATTAATTCTTCTGTAACATATCCCACAGAACTATACACCAATACCGAATTTTCATCAGGAGTATCTAATAAATAGTTTCCCTCAACATCGGTAACTGTTCCGATTGTAGTGCCTTGCACAATTACATTTACGCCAGGAAGTCCTTCCCCAGTTTCATCTTTCACTTTACCCGTTATTTCTCTTACCTGACTCTTGGTGGAAATTGTTTCAGTAACGGCTTCATGATTGCTGCTTTTTTTTAAGATATTGATTGTCTCATTAACCCTTTTGAATTGAAGATTAGATTTTTTTGCTAAATAGCTTAAGACATCTCGCAATGAGGCATCTTTTGTGGAATAATCAATTTTTATATTTTTATCAATTGAACCATCTGAATAAGCAAAGTATAATCCGGTTTCCTTTTCAATTACCCTTAATGCCTTTTTAATACTGCTATTTTTTAGATCAAGATCTAAAAAGATATCATCAATACTTTTTCTTTGTGCATTTATGTCAGCCGCAAAAAGGACAGATAACATAAAACACTGTATGACTGTTCCGTAGAATACCAACTTTGTCATATACCAAATTTGCTCTAGTAGTTTACATTTCATAATTTTGTTAAGTTTAATTACAATTAAATAATTTCTTTCTATGTTCAGTAGAAAGTGTGTGTTCAGCCAATCTTCTTGCACGAAGATTGGCTGATTGCGTTTAAGAAGAGTCTATTTTTTTCATATATCTATTTTTTACCGTTAATAATTATTTCATTCCCTTCCATTTCGAAAGAAAAGTTTAATGCATATCCCATACCATAAAGAATTTCTTCTAAACTCTCGTTTGCGTATTTACCGGAAAATTCTCCCGCAATTAAATTTTCATTGTTTATAGAAACTTTAACATTAAACCATCTTTGAATTTTAGCAGATATGGTATAAATACTTTCATTGCTAAAAACCAGGACTCCATCTTTCCACAATATTTCATCCAAATTAAACTCAGCACTTTCCAGATTACCGTTATTGATGATTAAAGCTTCCTCCTTTTTAATAATCTTATACTTATTATCTTCATCATATCCATAGGGGCTAACTTTTACCTTTCCGGTCGAAACTGAGACTTTACCTTTAGTATTTTTATAAGCCATTACATTAAAAGAGGTTCCCAGTACTTCAGTTGCAAACTCACTTGTTGTTACCTTGAATGGGTTTGATTCGTCTCTAACAACTGTAAAAAATGCTTCGCCATCTAATTCAACTTTCCTGTTATGAAAAAAATCCCTTGGATAAGAAATACTACTATTCGAGTTTAATTTTACTTTGGAACCATCAGGAAGTGTGATGGTAAGTTGCTGACCATTTTGAGTATGCTTATTAATAATTTCAGTCAATGATAGTTTTGATTCTTCACTATTACTTTCAGTATTAAAATACAACAAGCCTGAAAAAACTATTATAAAACTTAGGACAGCTGCAATTTTTATTAAATAGTTAAATCTAATTTTATGTGATTTGATGTTATGGTCACTTACTACAAAAACTTTTTCTTCTTCATTTCTTAGTTTTTCTTCTAAACGTTTGAATGAATCGAAATCTTCGGGTTGTTTCTTAACATCAGAAAGCTCAATTTGAATAACAATATTTTTGGCCTCAGCAGCCAATTGAGTTAATTCAATATCATTTTTAAGGTAACTCTCCCATTTCTTAATATCTCTACTATTTGTATTAAGTGCCCAATTCCTAAAACTGGTATTTAATAATAATTTATTTAATTCTTCTTGCCTTGTCTCCATCACCTAATTATCTCCATCAATATTTACTTTATAATATAATAGAGTAGTTGGTTGCGATTATGTAGCCTCCAAAAAATTCAATAATTAAAAAAGTTTTCCTCTGAGTGATTTAATGGCCTTGGATACATGTTTTCTCACACTAACATTAGATATCCCCATTTTCTTTGATATGTCATTATATGGCAACCCTTCTAAAAATCTGTATTGAATTACTTCCTTCTGTCTAGGTGGGAGTTGGTCAACGGCTAATATTAATGACCTTTCTTTTTCGTGAGCAATAGGGTCGGTAACAAATTTCTTTTCGAAAAAATTTTCATATTTAGGATATTCAAATTTTATCCCCTCCAATAATTTTTGTCCTTTTTCCTTTTCGCTTAGTATCCTGAATATTCTTCTTCTAAAAGAAACTATCAAATAATACTTTACAGACTCTACTTCTGATAAAGAGGACCTATTTGACCAGATGTAAAGGAATAAATCGTGAATGCAATCTTCAACAAGAAAAGAATCACGAATTATTGAGCTACCGTATCTGGAGAGTACATTATTATATTTAAGAAATAGTTCTTTAAAAGCATCTTCACTACCAATTCTAATTTTTAGCCACAATTTTTGGTCTATGGTCTTTTCTTCCCTTTGAGAAATTGATTCTTTTAAACCAATTTTATGTTCTCCATTTTTATATTGGAGTTGATTTGGTTTTTTTGAATTTTCCTTATCCTGATTATTGTCTATCATTTTGAATTATGATATATTCAAATGTAATAATAATTGAAATGAAGAAAAATTTTATTTATTTATAAGGTAAATTGGATATTGTATTGGACATCCTGATACGTTGCCAACTTGTACAAAGCAAGCATGTAATTTGACTCCCCGGAGGATCAATTAGAAAATATAAAAAGGTTGAGACTTATTTTCATACTCTTTTGATTGATTGCAAGCAGCAATTGGCCAAATAAAGCGTATTCAAAATGTCGATGATTTTAACTATGACTTTTCACTCTAATTGATTTCGGCTATAATTTTCTGATTCATATTAATATTATTCTATCATGTAGAATAAGTATATTTACAACTTAGTACACAAGGTAAATATATTTTACTTCTTAATCAAGATTATTATTAATAATTATTAGTGTGTCTTTTATTTAAAATAAGTATCTAATTGTGCATTTAATTACTTATATCAACTTATTTATTATTTTGATTAAGTATTCTGATTTTAGTAAAATTAGAATTTATTTTGCGTACTAAGTATGGATTTATTACTCATTTTATCAAATGTAACCTTTTATGAAATTTTTCCAGCTTACCACCTACTGACCCTTATTTTCAATTGAACCAACGTAAAATATACATCCTATGTGTATTCATCCAGATTCATGTATTTTGATAATCCATAAAAAAACCTGCTGATCTAGCAGGTTTTAGTATTTCTTACATTACTCTACAACCGATCGGAAGTAATCGTCCTCCCGACCGCAAAGCCATTTTTCCTCGAGTTAATTATTCTCCCCCAAGTAAATTCCCATTCACTTGTGTTTCACTAACCGGTAATGGTACATAATACGTGATTGGACCAAGAGGTTGTAAATCACTTGGATCTTTTTTGGCCACCATCTCCTCTACTTTTTGAAGTCTTACCAAATCAAACCATCTGCAATATTCACCTGCGAATTCCCAACCTTTTTCTGCAATAATCTCATCTTGTGTAAGAGATGTATAATCTACAGATGCATCAGGTGTATTCAATGGTAAACCATTCGCTCTTCTTACAATCTTATTTACTGCCTCAAGAGCAGCAGGGTCCATATTATTACCCGTTGCCATTACTTGCGCTTCGGCAAAAATAAAATAGACTTCTGCCATGCGCTCCAAAGTTAAATTCAGAGTAGTTTGCCAAGTATTTCTATCCGCTTGCATTTTTCTGTAATAAGGTCTACCTGTTCCAAAATCCGGGAATTGGGTGCCATCTGCAAGTTCTGTCTGAAATGTGATGTCCTTCCTTAATTGATCAGGAAACTCATTGAAAAATGTCAATTCAGAAAAATAATCATCCCATCCTCCTTCATCTCCAGGTCTTGCCCCTGAACCACGATCCGCATTGAAAGCCAACCTAATTGTTGTACCAAAAGTAAAGGACATAACTTCTTCTTTATTTCCATCATTATTTAAGGTAGCACTTGGCCATAAATCAATGAAGTTATCCATCAAACCAAAACCATAATCAGCCTCATTTTGAATCAAATCTCCTGCAACAGTAGCCGCCATTTGATATTTATCAGTCTGATTCAATGGCCAACCGGCCATATTCAGGTACACCTCAGCTTTTATCGCAAGGGCAGCTCCTTTGCTTGCCCGTCCCGCTTCAAGTTTCCAATTGGCCATCAAACTTATAGCCATATCCAAATCACTAAGAATTTGATCATAAATCGTTTGCTCATCACTAGAACTTATCTCCAAAGATGCCGGATCAAACTCTTGCGAGTTCAATACCAAAGGAGCTTTACCCCAAAGCCGTACAATCCAAAAATAATTGTATGCTCTCAGAAAATATGCCTCTCCTGCTATCTGGTTAATCTCAGTTTGATCACCCTCAGTATCTTGATAGTTGGCAATGACATTGTTACTGCCTTGAATTGACTTGTAAGCACCACTCCAAATAAATGGTAATCGTCCATTTTGATCTGAAACCTTGTACTGATCAAATTCTCTAAATGGGGCTTTATTTGAAGCTTTATGAGTTGTCAAATCATCACTTCCCATTAAAATAGCATGTGTACCAGGGGTTGAATAACCTGTTATCCAGGTTCTTGTCATAGGAGCGTACGTTCCCACCAAAGCTGAATTCAATCCAGCTAACGTAGTCAAACTTCCTCCTTCAGGAGTGAGCTGCGCTGATAAATCTTCCTCGAGAAAGTCGCTGCATGAAAATTGCGATATAAGTACAATTAATATTATTGATAAATTTTTCATTTTTAATATTTTTTTAAAAGATTAAATTAATACTAAGCGTCCAGGTTTTTGAATTCGGATAAGAACCTGCATCGGCTCCGCTACGGTCGCCATCACCATTGCTTGAATATGCCTCAGGATCCAGGCCTTTATAATCAGTTAATGTCCACACATTAGTTCCGGCAATACTGAACTGTGCTCCTAGACCCTTGAATAAATCCTCAGGCAAAGTATAAGTCAAACTAATGTTTTTTAATCTTAAGAAGTCACCACTTTCCACCCATCTTGAAGATTGGAAGTGATCAACAGATGTTCCGCTGAATGCTGTAATATCACTTCCTTCGTTAGTGCCTGCAACCCAACGATCCAGTATGTCAACATGGATGGCCTCAAATGCATCCGGGTTTGGCAGTATAGCCGTGGCATAACCAAGATTCCACTTGTCATATCCACCCATTCCCATAAAAAACAAGTTGAAAGAAAAGTTATTGAACTCCAAAGTATTATTCCAACCAAGAACAGTTTCTGGTGTTCCAGTTCCAATAACTCTAAAATCATCACCGGTGATAGCACCATCATTATTTACATCTTCATATCTTGCATCCCCTGGAACATTGCCATATACTGCCGCTGCGCTTTCTTCTCCTGTCTTCCAGGTACCCAAATAGTTTACACCCCAATAACTGGATATTGGAAGCCCCGGTTTGATAATATTTTCATTATTTCCTGATAAACCAGCGCCAACATTGTTATTGAAAAATATAGCCTCTCTATCACCAATGCTAATAACTTCATTTTTCATGAATGCTATATTAAGGGTAGTGTACCATCTAAATTTTTCACTATCAATGATTGTGCTGTTAAGACTTATCTCAAATCCCTTATTTTGAACTTCTCCAATGTTATTAGAAATATCTCCTCCACCTACATATTTTGGAAGTGGTTCATTAAATAGTAAATCAGTTGTATTCTTTACATAATAGTCCAAAGACAATCCTAATCTGCCATTGAGCATTTGCATATCAATTCCACCGTTTATTTGGGTAGTAGTTTCCCATCGAAGATTGTTATTGCCTGGGTTTCCAATTACTATACCGGGCAGTAAAGTACCTGTGGTAAAGGATGAACCTGCAGCTCCAATGTCAGTATTAAATGTAGTCACCGTTCCAAATACACCTATACCCTGGCTACCGGTTTCTCCCCAGCTACCCCTCAACTTCAAATCATCAAAAAATCCACCAGAAAGGAAATCTTCTTCAGAAAGCCTCCATCCTACTGCCACAGATGGGAAAGTACTGTATTGATTATCTCCCCTGAACTTTGATGAACCATCACTTCTTATAGATCCCGTAATTAAATACTTATTTTTATACTCATAATTTATCCTGCCTATATATGATCGGATAGATTCTTTTTGTCTGTCGGCAAAAGAATTATTAGACCCAGCCAAAGTAAGGTTATCATACTTTAATTCAGGAAATAGTAAGTCTTGAGCACTAGAGCCAAATGCATCAACCGTTCTCACCTGATGTTCTATTACCCCTGTTACTGTAATTTTATGGGCATCGGCAAAGGTCTTAGTATATGTCAGGTTGTTTGTATTTTGCAAGAAAATACTTTCTATTGACGTTCTACTTGCATTTGGGTTACCATCAAGCAAATTCTGGTTGAAGGTTTTTATTTGATTGTTTGAGTAGTTAAAACCCAAAGAAACGTCAAAGGTAAGTCCCTCTATAATTTCGTAATTCAACGAAGCATACGTAAAGAATGTACTTATTTCATTAATTCGGTCATTGGTAGCCAACTCTACCGGATTTGTTTTAATAGAAGAAATCGGGTCACGTAAAGTTAAATTACCATCTGCATCTCTTACAGGAGTGGTAGGCGCCCAGGAAAGAGGTCCTGCTAGAGCGGACTGGGTAGTTCCTCCACCACTAACATTATTGGTTTCCCTTCTGATAAAATTTAATTTAATATCAGCAGTTAACTTTTTTGAGAGTTTAGCATTAACATTTGTCCTTAAGGCATACCTTTTATAACCCGAATTAAGAACAATACCATCCTGATCATAAAAGTTACCAGAAATAAAATATTTTACAACATCGGTACCACCTGAATAATCTAATTGGTATTCCTGCCCTGTTGCCGGTCCATATAATTCAGACTGCCAATCTGTTCCACCATTTGCTTTATAAAAGGCAATATCCTCAGCTGTAAATTTTGGTGTGGTACCCATATCAGCTGCCCGTTGGTTTGCAACTTCAGCAAAAGTACCAGCATCCATCAAATCCCATTCATTGATTACATCCGAAGTAGAAAATCTTGCTGTAAAAGATAATCTTGGTTTCCCTGATACTCCACTTTTAGTAGTGATGAGCACGACGCCATTTGATCCTCTACTACCATAAATTGCTGTTGCTGATGCATCCTTTAATACCTGAATCGACTCGATATCAGCTGGATTAATGATGTTAAAGTCGCCTCCTACAAATCCGTCAATTACGTAGAGAGGGTCATTATTGCCGGTAACCGAGTTGGCTCCTCTGACCCGGATAGAAACAGTTCCGCCAGGAGCTCCTGAGCTATTGGTAACTGTAACACCGGCTACTCTTCCCTGCAAAGCCTGATCAATTCTCGTAACAGGTTGGGCAGAAAAATCTTCTGATGTAACTGATCCTATTGCTCCGGTTACATCCTTCTTTTCCTGAGTACCATAACCAATAACAATAATTTCCTGTAGGGCCTGGATATCAGCAGTAAGATTAATGTCGATTACACTTTGATTACCTACAATTTTTTCTTCAGTAACATATCCGACGGAGCTAAATACAAAAATTGAATTTTCATCTGGAGCTTCAAGTTGATAATTTCCCTCGACATCTGTAACAGTTCCGATTGAGGTGCCCTTTACAATAACGTTGACCCCTGGAAGCCCTTCACTATCTTCTTCACTTGTAACTTTTCCGGTGATGGAAACACCCTGAATGACTATCTCAATTGTTTCAACGTTTACATTTTTTTTCTTTTTTCTCACATTTATGCTATTATTTATCTGGCGAAAAGAAAGATTTGTCTCTTTGCTGATTTGCATGAGCACATCACTAATCAACTGCTGCTGATAATTAATTGAAATTTTCTGCTTCGAATCAAAATCCCCTGGATAAAAGGAAAAATAAAAATCTGTTGATGCTTCAATTATATTGAAAATCTCCTGAATTGGGATTTCTTTCCCGTCAAGTTTTATGTAAACTTCACGTACCGTTTTAATTTTCTGCGCTTCTGAATCAGATGCGATAAGCATGCTGATAAACAGACACTGAAGAAATATACCATACATTGTTAATTTTGTCAGCATAATAATTTGCCGTAGTAAATTGTTTTTCATAATTTTAAAATGATTTTAATGTATAAAATTTGTTTGTCCTGAATCGCAATTCAGGTGAACTTGAACCGGTAGTTAGCAGCTACCGGTTTTTTTAGAATAATCCTTTTTACCTCATAGCGTTTTTCCTTTTTTGTGAAACATAATTTCTACATTCTTGCCATCAATTTTAAATTCAAATTCATGGCCATAACTTATACTTTTTAAAATATTGACTAGTAATTCATTTTTAAAACTTGCACTATATTTCAGGTCATCTGTAGGATTGCCTATAATTCTGAACTTAACGCCATACCACCTTTCCAGCTTTGAGAAAACGGCTTGATAAGTTTCTTTTTTAAATTGTAGAATTCCATTTTTCCAGATCATAGCTTCATCGGGATCAACTTTCATTCTATCTGAAGTCTTCTTTTCTTTATCATAACTAACCGCCTCACCCGGAAGGATTTCTCTAAAAAATTTATCTTCACAATTTACGGATATCTTACCTTCAATTAAGGTTACTGTTTCCTTTTGCTCATCAGGGAACGAATTAACATTAAAAATGGTCCCCAATGCTGTTATGGTTATAGCTGGTGCATGAACCCTGAAAGGTCTATTTTTATCCTTAGCTACTTCAAAATAGGCTTCTCCTTTTAAATGAATATCCCTTGAGCTTTCTGTGAAATTTGAAAGGAACTTGATTTCACTTTCCGAATTTAACCAACATACAGAGCCATCAGGCAGACTAATCCTTGTTTTTTGCCCTGCAGGATTATTTTTTAGGATCAGTTCAGACTGAACAATTTCTTGTTTATTTCGTGTGGAGGAGGATGTTAAATAAAAAATACTGACAGACACCAGGAAGAAAATAATTACCGCCGCCACTCTATACCAACTATTCCAACTGCCTGAAGATTGATTATACAAGCGACCGGTATAAATATTTTCTTCAAAATCCAGTTGTCTTGATAACTTATCAAAGGTGTTTTGCTGACCTTTAATCCTTACGGCAAACTGATTCTTCTGATATGCATCCATCATTCTGCGGAATAGCAATTCATTTTCAGAAGTTTCCTGTAGCCATTTTTCAAACTCAATCTCTTCAAATTGATTGAGTTCGCCAGTGATTTTCCTAAAAACTAATTGATTTGTATGTTCCAATTTTTCCTTCATTTAATAGAGATAACTAAGGATTATCTATCTACCCCCATAGAAAAATCATTTTTTTTTAAATTGTTGCAACGTTTTATTTCCTATAAGCGTCCATTTCAGGTGATACTGATGGGGGGAGGTGAGGGAATGATGGTGAAAATTGTTAAGGGAACCTCTTCTATCCCATTCATGTTTTCGTAAAAAAAGAGTATAACTATTTTATATTTCTGATTTTGTCCCTTTGTAGTAGTTTCCGATAATTAGTCTCAGTCTTTTTAATGCGGTATTCATTTGATTTTCTATCGTCTTGGGAGAGATTTCTAATAAAGCTGCCACTTGTTTGTAGCTTAAGCCATCCTCCCGAACCATCCTGAAAATAACCTGGCATTTATCCGGCAATCTTGAAATAGCTTCTTCTATTTTTTTGGAAAGCTCAGCAGTTATCATTAAACTTTCAGGCTCTCTGTAGTCAACAAGGTTTGATTGATTATATTCTGTGATTTCCTCATGATGATTTGAATTTCTTTTTAAGTAAGTGATCGCCTGATTTTTCACAGAGCGGAAAAGATAAAACTCCAATTGCTTAATTTCATTTAACTTGTGACGAAGGTTCCATAGCTTTAAGAAAACATCTGACACCAACTCTTCACACAAAACATCAGATTTTACATACAAGAATGCGTATCGGTAGAATCTGGGATAAAGTATATTAAAAAAATCCTCAAACGCCTTACCATCGTTTTTTTCCATCAACTGGATCAATCGTCTTAATTCTTCCTCCTTCAGTTTCATTTATGAAACAAGTATAGTAAAATAAACTATAATTTTTCAAAAATTATTCCTTAGATAGCCAGAAAGTACAATCGAGTTTAAAACTATAGGGGACCTCTAATTATCCCAAATCCATGTTTATAGTCATCCTGAGTTTAACTATCCTGATTTTATTCCAGAGTACGATCTTCCTTCAGAACACAATTTATTATCTTCTATTATTAAACAGGTTCTGTAGGCGGGTTAGTGGTAAAACCGTTTTTAATTTGAAATATATGTGCCCCAACCAATGATGAATGTTGAAGCAATTAGTATAATGATTCCAATAAACAGGTAAGCAAATATTTGTTTATTGGAGCCTTTCCATTCTTTGAGGATCAAGCCCCACATGTTACTGAAAGCTATGATAAATGCCATGTGAATGCTCCAACTGGCAAAACTAAAATTGTCTCCAAGTTGTCGTTCTCCCATACCATAAAAAAAGAATTGAAAGTACCAGGTAAACCCACCAATCCAGGAATAAATTAGGTTTTTGCCAAAAAAAGAACTCCTAAAATTTGTATAATCGCTTAAGGTCCCATTTTGGATTCCAAGATAAATACACCAAATAAAATTTGAAATAAATCCCCCGGCCATGATAAATATAAATACCGGATTGTTGCTATAAATTTCCGGTGTGCCTACTTCTGCCGCCAAATCTCGTATGGGTTCTCCGGCATTGATGGCAAATGCCATACAAGAACTCATGATCCCTGAAAATACAGCAATCAATATCCCCTTCTTGAGAGCAAATTCTTTGATCGTGGCTTTTTTCTCTTCTTCGGTAAGGTTCTTTTCTTTCAGGGTTCCCGCATATCCTACAATCGCAATCCCTGCCAGGGTAACTGATACCCCGAACATAGTCATCAATCCTGAAGCTGTTCCGAATAATTTGCTTAATTCTCCATGATAAATCGGAGGAACCATGGTTCCAAAAGCAGTACAAAAGCCCAGTGCAATAGATTGACCAAGAGAAATTCCTAAATACCGAAGACTCAAGCCAAACATAAGTCCGCCAATTCCCCATAAGGCGCCAAAGAAAAACGACCAAAAAGCACTTGAAGCAGGCGCGTTTGTAACGATATGTAGCAATTGTCCCTCTTGTACTGTGAGCCAGGACAAAAGCCAGGGAGCGATAATCCAGGAGGCAAATCCCTGAACCAACCAATACGTTTCCCATGCCCACTGCTTTACTTTTTTTATTGGCAAATAAAAGCTTGCCGCACAAAAGCCTCCAACCGCATGGAGAAAAATTCCCAGTAGTGTATTCATAAAATTAAAATTTATATCATTTATGACATGATAACCCAAATGTATTCATTACTTTTTGATAATTAAATAGCATATTTGATTTTATAAATGTCTTTTATGATACTATTTTGGGAAGCAATTATTATAAATATTTAACTGAAAGCAAACTGGATGCAGCATGGAGGCTCTATCCAAGGTTGCCGGTTTCGCCGAAAATTCAGTCTGGGCTTTGAATCTCAATTTCACTTTTCTAAAATCTTTAAAAAGAAATTTGGCGTAGCTCCGAAACATTTCAAAGAACAAAGGAATTTGGCTTTGCCCTTAGGGTCTGCTTAAAAATTAATATGCTGCATGTTTCATATTTGGGATGTTTTTTTTTGATAAACTTTTTCAACAAATCTTCACCACATCCAAATTGAGAATTCGTCCAAGTTTCTCAATTTTATTGGCAATATGTCCAACGCCAATTGCACAGTGGTGGGACGGTCCTTGTTTCGACCATTGATTCATAAATTTTTTAGCGGAAATTGAAAAGCGATAGCGGCTATTAGTATTACCAATTTGCAGGATTGGTCCGGGAACAGCTTCCCCTTCAGCTACCAATAATGATATGCCATCGTTGTTTTCTACTACCGAGAGGAGGGTTACCGGTCCATTTTTTACAGACATTTGAATGGACAGGCCCTTACCGGGCTTACCATGATAAATGGGCAACGGGACTAATTTTACCTGCCCTGCCGCGATGGAGGGGTGAGCAGGTCCATCATGGCCAAGCATTACGACATCGTCTTTGAAGTCCATAAGGTAGAATTCAGAAAATGATCCTCCAGCGTCAAACTCAGCCATAATTTTCATAGCCTGTGCATTTTTTACCTCACACTCTCCAGCTATTGGAATGTTCTTGCCCGTCAATAAGGTATTCCCAGCTATAACTGAGGTTACAATATTTTCATATTCATTTCCTGGTTCACCTTCATAATAGTATGCCATCGCCCCTAACTTGTGGTTTTTTACAAGCTTATCGAGAGCAACGGAAGTACGGGCGGCACGTTTAATTTCAGCTTTCTCACATTCAGGAACAACATCAAAAACTTCATGGAATTCTACTATTTTTTTTTCTATTTCTTTGTCGGTGGCTTCATCGTGATGCCTTTTCAACTCACACATCTCAAGTAACTCGATATGTGTTCCGAACACAGCAGACTGTTTGGTGACATCGGTATATACGTCAAGCATGCCGCCATAATAATGTCCCAATATCCCCAAGCGGTTATTTCGCATTGATGCTGCCACACGAGCTGCTTCAGTCCATTCTTCAATATCAATCCAGGCCAATTCGTCATCCAAATATCCAGTTACAAAGTCATATCGGATACCCGAACGATTGAATACCGAGGCAATTTCGGGAACGGAACATGCCTGGCAATGTTCCAGCCAAATACCGGTCATTTTACCCCGGTCGTCCAATTTGTTGAAGGCTTCATAATCCAACTGTGGCACAGGTTGAAGATTAAGAATAACAATTGGTGCTTTCACTTTTTGCGCCACAGGCAAAACAGTTGACGACAAGGCATAAGTAGAAACATATAGGAATACAATCTCAACATCGTTCTGTTTTAGCAGGATGGCTGCCTCTCTGGCCTTAACAGGGTTATCAACCATTCCTGCATCAATTACTTCTATACCAAACTGCTCAATCCTATTTTTAATTTGATGCTGATATCCTTTAAGTTTATCCAATAACTCATCAAACTGACCCCAATAAGTATCAAGGCCTATTCCAAATAATCCTACTTTAGTCATTTTGTAAATTTTCTTGTTAGAATAAATATATTTTCGATACTATCCTCGTTCTTTATGATGAACGTAATTAGTTGTAAGTTTCAATACTAACCGGCCCTATCAAACCCGATGGCTGTAAATCTTCTCCTTCTTTTATATCATCAAACAGGTGCCACGTATATCTCTCGTTTTTTGGCAATTGCCTGTCCTTCATCAACTGGTTTCTCCCTCCCAATAGTCATTCGCATTAGTCATAGGAAAAATAGTCCAAAAAATGAGACTCTGAGGAGGAAAAAAATCATTTTTACCGTACTGGGGAATTGATTTAATTTTGAATATGATTACTTTATTTATACACTATGAATAATCTTTTGATTTTGCTGCAAACCCTGCAATCAAAAGTCCTAATACTATGAAACCAAAAAAGGCTTCTAAAGCAGAATATAATTTTAAAGAAAGTGTCTTTTGAGTAAGTTCATTGTCACCTAATGAGGTAAAATTAACAAAGCTCAAATATAATGATTCAATAAAAAGCCCACACGTTACAGAATTTGCGTGAAGGAAATTTACTAAAAATGAAATTATAAGAATGCCAATCGCCAATAGAAATAATCGGCTTGGTTTTTCCCCATAACCCCATAGGATATTTTGAAATGCTAGACTCACATATCGTATATAGGCTTTTACATAAAGCAATATTTTTTGAGATCTATTTTTACCTTGTATAATATGGAATGGATAACCAAACTTTGGCCTTAATAGTGATTTTTGTTCAAATCTTTTTTCCTTGAAATAGTGCTTACCAGCAATTGAAGGTTTTCCCATTTGAGAATATAATCTCTTTACTATTCCATGAAATTCAGAAGCATTAAGATAATCACGGTTATTTCTAATTGGACCTTCTTCAAATGTACAATCCTTTATTTCAGAATGATCTAAATCACAATTAAAATTAAAACCCTTAACATTCCAGAATTGTAATGTGGAATTTGAAGCCTTAAAATCCACATCACTTTCGGTTAAATTCCATCTCTGATATGTGCCGTTTACTAAATTCATGGAGCGAACTCGTTTTCTATATAACCCAGTAAAAGGAGTTTTATATGAATCAATAAAATGTAAATCTCCTATAACTTTTATACCAATTGCTGAACAAAACCATAGTCTCAAAACTGAATTGCTTCTACAATTATTAAAAACTATATTATCTAAATTAAGAAATTCAAGGTTTCGGTTTCCAACTAAATAATCTTCAGGTAAATTAATATCACCAACATCAAGGAGTTCTAAATAATTTTTAAAGTAAGTTTTTCTACCTTCTCTTGAGTTTATATAGAAATGTATTTCTACTTTGTCTTTTATACACTGTTTATCTTTTTTTGCCCATTCAAAATAGGGCAATATTTCTTTTCTTGATTCAACGGTTTTTTCATGAAACACTATATCTCCAACACTGTGTGTTTTTTCTCTGATTTCTGTTAAATGCGAGCCGTTTTGATCTTTCAATTCATATATTATTAATCTTTTTTTTGGCCTTAAAAACTGTGCCGGCCCAAATTTTAGAAGATCATCATCTTGAATACCCTGTAACTTCATCCAATCCTCAAAGTTGGTTAGGTTTTTCTTTAAAAAATTGATTATTCTAGGGAAATCATGTTCTCTTCGCCATGAATTAAAATCCTCTGCTGACATTAACCAAAGATCTTTTGCAGAAATATTTGGTGCGATGATTTTATTATTTTTCATTTCATTAATATATGAGTTATTTATGATGGCAATACTAATAAATTTACCATAGAAAGTTTTGTAAACAAATTA
>CAZDRA010000043.1:0-36098 GCA_964507705.1 uncultured Roseivirgaceae bacterium
TGACTGGACTTATAATCCTAATAATTCGTCTTTTAAAGACTCTTTACACTAGGTAGGCGAAAGATTGGTTGTTTCTAAAAAAAAATCAGGCCCGGAATTTTCCAGGCCTGAATAAATTTACAATTCTTTAACTCTGATATTTCTAAATCGTACTACTGAGCCATGTCCTAAAAAACCTATATGGCCTTTTTTGTTTTCCAATCCCGGATGTTCTTTACCATCCAATGCGCCATTTTCACTTGCTTCTTTCATGTCGCCATCCAAGATAACTGCACCATTGAGAGTTACTTTTACATGGCTTCCTTTTAGAATAACTTCTTGCGTATTCCATTCGCCGACAGGTTTTAGAAACCCTCTTTTGGCGGCGATAATTCCATAGGCAGATCCATGATATTGATATGCTTCCAGGTCTTTGTAGATATCGGCTGTGTTGTCGAGAATTTGTAGCTCAATTCCTGCATAAGCGCCATCTCCTTCCAGAGGAGACCTGATGCCAAGGCCGTTGTTGGCACCTTCGGATAGTAGAAAATCAAACCTGAAATTGAAATCGGCATATTCTTTTTCCGTAAAAAGATCGCCGTGGCCTTCTTTGTCGGGGTATATGACGATGTTGTCCTTTTCCACAATATAATCGGTCTTGTTGCCCACCCAATTATCCATATTTTCTCCATTAAATAATAATGCAAATCCATCATTTTCTTCTTCTTCCGTCAGCTGGTTGTGCTGCGATCTCGGTATTTCTTTAACATAAATATCTCTGAAACCAAGCGCATCACCATGAGACTGAAGCTCAATTTGCTCAGTGGCAAAGATGGGTTGACTTCTGTCCCAGTAATTTTCGAGCGTCACATTGTCCACTACCAGTTGACCATTGAGATAAACAGTCACCTTTTCACCAACCATGGTGATATGAAAGGTATTCCAATTGTCAATAGGATTGTCGGCGACAACAAGAGGCTTGTCCATATTAATTTTATTGTTGAACAACCCACCCGAACCAACTTTGGCTCTGGGCTTGTCTTCTTGTGTTGGATCCCAAACCTGCACTTGCGGTGTGCCACGTAAATAAATACCACTATCGCCACGTTTAGAAATTCGCCAATCTACCAACATTTCGAAATCTCCATATTTTTTGTCTGTACATAGATTATGACCTTTGCCATTGAACCATAGTACACCATCTTTTACACTCCAAAATTCTGTCATGGCGGCATTGGCTTCGGCCTGCTTTTTTGCCAATTCTTCCTCGCTCATTTCCGCTCTTTTAATCGGATTCTCTACCAGCCCCTTCCAGCCTGTTAGGTCTTTGCCGTTGAACAACGAAACGAATCCTATGCCATCGGGTATTTCATCCAGGTATTTTTGAATTTTCGCTTTATCATAATCACTTTCAGGGCCTTCGATTATCTGTATGGCAAGTTCGAGGGCAGAAGTTACTATGTCGCCGGCAAGTACACTTTGTCCGTCATTGCTTGGTAAGGCGATGCGCATCACGGCTACAGAAGCGGCTTGCTGCAAGGTTTTATTTTCCAGGTATGGCTTTACAAAGATCAATGCTGAAATTGATTTTATTTTTCCTATCCATGATAAGGCGTCCTTTTGAATATCTGCCGACTTGGTGATTTCAAATAGTCTTCTATACAATAATAATTTCTGTGCATCAGGAACATTCGATTTATTTACTTGTTGTAAATATGCCCTTGCAGCATTGTTATGCAACATGGAGTTGTTTTTTGCGATGTCAAACAAAGTTGGCATGGCATCCAGACCTTTCCAGTTGGAGAGAGCAATAAATGCTGAATTTGACAGTTGCTCATTTTCTGACCTGAAGTTTTTAACAACCATATTCAGGGCCTCTTTGCCACCCAAATCGGGCAAAATTTCCAGGATAAGTGCCGTCTTTTCTACATTCAAATTTTCAGAATTCTGTATAAAGCTGTTTTTTTCTTCTGAAGTTTCCAGATGGATGGCAATGGCCAACAAAGCATTTTGGATAGCCTTTAATTCTGCGGGATCAGAGGAGGCTGCAAACAAATCAAATATCCGTTGCTGATCATATTTTTCTGATACCGATGACAAAGCACTAAGCGCTGTGAGTTTTACATCTGCATCCGCATTTTCTGTTTCGGAAAAGACCACTTCTTTGAATTCTGTTGCACTTTTGGCGGCAATTATTTCTATTAAAGTAATTTTCGCAACACCGGAGTTTTCAGAGATGGCCTTGGCTACGGTAGAAATTACCTTATCCGTTTTCATCCAAACCATAGTTTGTCCTAGATAATCCAGCACTTCTTTACTTGCTGAAGGGAATAAAGCGATGAACGGTGCTAATGAGTTTTCAGGATCTAATTTTGCAAGAGATCTGATTGCTGCTTTTTGGACTTCCGTTTCGGTGCTATTCAAATATGTCAGGATGGTAGTCGAGGCCGAAGCATCGCCACGGTTGCCAAGCATAGTAATGATTTCTGCCTGAACATTGGAAGGATATTTTTTTAATTTGGCTGTCCACAACTCCGTATTTTCTTGCCCGGTAATGGTGGAAGCAGACCTTAATGCATTTTCCCTGTATTTCTTGCTGTCAGATGACATTGCTTTGAGCAGATACTTTTCAGACAACTTGCTGTTGTATTTCACCAACAAGCTCAAAGCCTTACCTGCTGTATGCTCAGGTGCATTCTTTATCAGGTTTTTACAATTTTTTTCGCTTTCAGCCATTTTGCCTTCTTGTGCAAGTCGTTCGGCTAAAAGAATGTAAGCAGCAGTAGCTCTTGTTTCTTCATAGCTGTACCCTGCATTTTCTGCTGCCGTTTCCAATGTTTTTCCATAGCTCGAAGTTGGCAAATTGGCCAGATAATACAAGCTTACTTTTTTCAAATTCACATTATCTGAAGAAGTTAGTTTACTAATTTCATCTTCTGCAGATGTGATTTTTAATTCGCCAAGAGCTTTTACTACCGCTACTTGATTTTGGCCTTGCAGCTTGGAGAGAATATTAAATAAAATCAGCCCGGCTTCATCTGAGCCTATGGCAGTGAGTGCTTGAGTAACAGGACCGCAAAGTTTGTCATTTGATAGATAAGCACCTAAATGGCCAATGGCTTCATTTTTTCCAACCAATTGAATTTGTTGAATTAAAAAAACTTTTATCTCCTCATGCTCTTGTTTGTCCAGTGCTTTGAGATAAGTCTGGCTAACCAGAAACCTGTCGCCTTCATTCTTTCCGGAACTCACATACTTGGATAAATTGCCAAGCGCATATCTTGCTTTCGTATCGCCTCCGGTATCGGGTGCAGTAAGCATTTCGGTGAATTTTAGAATGCCTTTTTCTCCAAGGCTTACTAGTTCACTCATTTGCTTATCGAGTATATCAAGATTTGTGGCGGGCATCTCAGTAAGTATATCCACCACCCTGGTTTCGAATGTCCTGTTGTCTTGTGCAAATGAAATGTGCTGTGCAAGCATCAGGACAAATATGAATGATATTAATTTTCTCATTATTTTGTAATTATATAATTGATATTTTTTGTTGAGCTATTTGTTTAACTTCTAAATAGTCCATGGACCACGCATAGGCTGATTGATAAGTCTGTTTGCTCCTTCGTCATCAATAAATCGCTGCTTTACAGGATCATATTTTAGTGACCTGCCCAATCTGAGGGAAATTTTACCCAGGTTGATAATGGTGCAGGACCTGTGGCCATTTACTTCATTCAATGCAAACCTCTTTCTGGTTTTTACCGAATCGATAAAATCAGTTTGCTGAGGTTCTGGGTCTGGAAGAGAAGCAATTTTCTTTTCGATATTTGGTATGTCAGATTGCATGTGCTTAGCCAATTTACCCTTTGGCCCCTCCAAAAATGCCGCATCTTTATCTTTGTTTTCTCCATCCAAAATAATTTGACAACCGTCTTCATACGTATAGGTAATCCTACGCCATGATCCAACAGCGCTATAATTCTGCTGAGGGGTATCTACTTCAATGCTCACTGGGCTGGTGTGGTCTTTTCCAAGAATATATTGCACAGGGTCGAGGTAGTGCTGGCCCATATCTCCAAGTCCACCTCCGTCATAATCCCAATATCCTCGAAATTTGGCATGCACGCGCTCGGCATTGTATGGTCTGTATGGTGCTGGCCCCAGCCACATGTCGTAGTCGAGATGATCCGGAACTTTTTGCGGTTTCAATTCCGGATTTCCTCCCCAGAAAAATTTCCAGTCAAAGCCAGTAATACCACTTACGGTAGCCTTTATTGGCCAACCGAGTAGCCCATTTTCCACAACTTTTTTAATTGGTTTTACCGTAGTACCAAATCCATAAAACTCGCTGCGAAATCTAAACCAGGTATTTAACCTAAACATTCGACCGTGCTGTCGCACGGTATCTACTAATTTAATGCCTTCGCCAATAGTTCGGGTCATGGGTTTTTCGCACCAGATATCTTTGCCGGCCTTGGCGGCATCAGAAGCCATAACACCATGCCAATGCGGTGGGGTGGCAATGTGAATGATATCAATATCCGGACGTTGGAGAACTTCGCGGTAATCGCTGTAAGCATCAACTCCTTTGTCTGCCTTTTCGAGTGCCAGTTTTATATGTGTTTTGTCCACATCACAAACGGCAAGTAGTTTCGTTCCGCCATATTTGAAATGATTGCGGCCCATGCCTCCAACACCAATTATGGCCTTGGTCAGTTGATCGCTAGGTGCAGTAAAACCGTTCCCACCCATCACATGCCTGGGTACGATGTAAAATGCCGCCGCTGAAGCCAAAGATTTTTTTATAAAATCTCTTCTGTTGTTTTGTTTCATATTTGTAATGTTTGATATACAGTTTTTGAAATTATTTTTATCCGCGAAATTGGCCCCATTGCTACTGGAATTTGCATGAGAAAAAAAAGATACTTTTTTCTAAAAAGAGTTATGTTATAAAATAGTGAATCCACTCCGAAAACAAATTTATCGAAGAGAATTCAAATCTATCATTCTAAAAAATGATATAAAAATTATGAGAGAAGATTTGTGAATACTGTATATCGGACAACAATAAATTTGAGTATTTAGTATGGAGTACTTTGTACTAAATACTCAATACCGTGCTACTTGATTACTTGTACGGAGCCTTTAAAATCTTGATTTGTACAACCAATATTCACCAAATAAAAATATACTCCAGATGATAAATTTTGCCCTGTCCAACTGTTAGTGTAGGAATTTGATTTGTAAACCTCTTTCTCCCATCTGTTAAATACAGTCAGTTGTATTTGAGAATCTGCATCTAATATTTCAAATGAATCATTATATCCATCCTCATTTGGTGTGATGGCATTAGGAATAAATATATTTTCTTTTTCTGGTGAAACAAGCTGGATGGAATCTGATACGATGCCGCAATTAAATTCTACGTTTACTTTATAAATCCCAGGTTTAGAGGCTTTATAAATAGAGGTATTGGTTCCATCTTGCCAATAATATCCTAATGCACCAGGAAGGGTAGCCACTAAATCAAAGCTTTCATCTGAACAAATAACCCTATCCTCACCAAGATTCAAGTCATAAACAGTTTCAATATTATTGAATCTCTATAAATGCATTGATTTGTTTTTATATCTACCCAATAGATGCCTTCCTTTTTCAATTTTATAGAGCGTTGGTCACTATTGTCCTGCCATTTTACCGATAAAATGTCTTCGTCTTTATAGTCTATCAGGAGGCTTTCCTCAGGACAAAGACTTATAGTTTTTGTTTTACCAACGGGGCATGAAAAACACGGTTCTATGGTCTCTGAGGAAATGAAAGTGGAGTTTAGGGATTTGGTAACAGGAGATACAAAAGTTCCTGTAGAATATCGGCCCGAATAAAAGGTAGAGGTAACAATGTTAGATTTTAAAAGTGCAGTAACATCAAGACTGCATTCAATTGAGGCTTCAAGGAAGGAAGTCTTTACGATGTAAATATTTTTATTTCCCGAGCCAAAACTGGTTGAGTTACCCGAAAGAAAATAATCTTTAGAAATTGTATCTAACTTAATGGAAATATCATCGCCTTTCCCGCCATAAGTATGTGCTTTCAAGACATTCCCTTTGTCATCTATTTCAAAAAGAAGGTAATCGTAATTTCCTGATCCAAAACTATTGGTACTACCAGAAATCATAAAGTTCCCGTTTTGCAATTGAAGTACCTGCCCTGCCAGCTCATTGCTGTTTCCTCCATATGTTCTTATCCATTCTTGTTCACCAATATTATTAGTTTTGATTAACAGAATTTTTGTATTGTTTCCCGAATAGCTGTTGTTTGTCGCCGAAAGCAGATATCCACCGTCATTACATAAAATCATGTGAAAGGCATTATCCATTCTTCCGCCATGAAATCCCTTTACCCATTCGTCATTTCCATTTTTATCTATTTTTATTAATCTTATTTTTCTGTTGTTGGAGGCATTTCTTATTTCGGTATAGCTTCCAAGAATGATAAAAGAGGAATCTTTTAGTTGGATTGCTTGTCGAGCGTACATTTCAAATTGTGTATCAGCGTCAGATGAACTGGAATAATCATAATATTTTTTCCAGTTTATTTTCATTTCCGAATCATACTTTATCAATGAGACTTTATTGCGTCCAGGGACTAAGCCTTCCAGCTCACCATAATTGAGATATCCGCCGTCATTTGTTGCCATTATTTTATGTAGTCTGTCGTGTGCAGTTCCTAAACCAGAAATATTGCTGATATCTCCAGCAGGATTGATTTCAAACATATATGTAAGGAACCACTTTTTCCCCAGCCGGCAATTAGTAAATTCCCATTGGGTTTTTGGACAAGATCCATGGCCCTTTCTCCGCTGGATGAACTAATGGTTTTGCTCCAGTTAACTTCGAAGTTGGTATTCATTTGTACAATATACATATCATCAGCTCCATTCATATTCGTATAGCCAACTATATGAAAACCATCATTAGTTTTAAAAAGACTTCCCATTTCGTCAAAAGGTGTGCCAACAGTAATTTGATAAATATCTTGGCTATGGGCCGGAAGGTTGAGCAGAAATAGAAAGAAAAGAATGCTGATTAATCTCAAAATAAAAAAGTTTAGAATACTATAAAAATAGAAGCCGACACTATTACAAAGATATTACAATTTTCCGGATTGCTTTGTGCTTCAATAAATAAAGGTTTCTAAAGACATTCCTCCATAAATTTACAGTCAAGCATTTTCCAATATGCTATTTATAATGTTGAGATTGTTTTCTGTGATTTGAAATAGCTTCTCTTGCTGTTGGGCAATTCTTTCTTCAGTAGCAATTTTTTCAACACCCATCATCGCAGTAAACTTTTCTAAAATAATATCGGCAAGTTCGGATGGATTATTGTGCACATCGATATACCAGTCCATAGCCTTAATATCTTCTAAAAAATAAGCCAGCTTTTCGTGTGTTCCCAGTGAAATGATTTTTGTGTTTACACCAAAAGGAATCATTTGCGCATGACCGCGCATGCCCAACATCAGCTCTATATTATTGTAAAAGTTGTAAACCTTGTTCGGCAGTTCATACTGCAAATTGATTGTATTAAATTTTACATTCCTTCTATCTAAAGAGATTTCGAATTTTCGATCATTTTCTAAATGACAGACATTAATGATCTCATAGCCTTGGGCTTCGATGGATTTCATAGCCAATGCGATTTTATCAAGGATCAAATATATATTATTTCCAAAGCGTCTTTCATATCTATCAAAAGCGATATTGATACCTATTTTTTTGCTTTCTCTTTTTACTGGTAAATCGAGATATAATTTCCTGATGACGGTAGTTGGGCATGGTTGATGGTGGACCTTTTTATGCAAATATTCGGGCAACAATTCCTTTACCTTTCTTATACTGCCATGATTGCGCAGGCTAAAAAAGTCGGCTCGCTTCACAAGTTCTTCCAGGTTTTTTATAAAGAGCTCAGAGTTTTCCTGGCCTTTGAAATAGTTGTAACCAATGGCGAAGACAATTACCGGAACATTGATTTTTTGCCAGTATTCGGGGTCAATCGCCCATTGCCAGCCGCTGATGCTATTGGGATTGGAATCGGGGAGCAATACTCCACCGCCTCCAATGATCAGGCTCGAGTTGCTATTGATCTTTCTAATCACATTTTCATTTACAGGGTTGGTTAACTTTATCAAATCCCAGTCTGTTTTTGTGTTTTTATTGACGGCCTTTCTCACACATTGCGACAGCACGGTGTCTCCCGCATTTTCCCAGCCACTATAATAACTGACATGGCTCGCTTTTTTTGCTGAGGATCCAGATTCCTTTTTGAGGTATAAAATATTTTTGACAGCAAAAACAGCAAAGGCAAGCAATTCACTAAAGGAACGGTTGTTTTTTGACAACAGGTATTGCAAAAACAGCGGCTTGAATTTAGTGCCTTTGATAGAAAATGGGAGATTGGGGAAATGCTTATTGATACTAAATGTTCTTTTGTACTTATTGTAGAATCTCCTGAAGTCTGCTGGAATAAATGTATTGTTTTCTGATTTTACAGCTACAGCAAATAATGCACTGCCAGTAAAATTGACCTCCTGAACTTCAAATCCGTTTTTAGCCAAAAGCGAATACATGCTGGACAGCGTAAAATATTGAAGGTGCGGTTCCCAGATGGTTTGTTTCACATCTCCAAAGCAATGCAAATCCCATGAGGGGCATTCTATGAGTATTTTGCCATTTTCGTTGAGCAGAGCATGGGCTTTTTTTACATACGCTTCCGGATTGGGGACATGCTCGATCACATGAAAGGAGTATATAAAATCGTACTTTTTATCAGGATGGAAGTTTTCAAATAATACAGCCTCCTGAGACAAACCATATTGCGCATTGGAAAAAGCAGCATATCCAGCATCTGGCTCAATACCCTCGGTATTCACGCCACTTAATTTCAATAAATGCACAAAAGACCCAATGGAGCTGCCGACTTCCAAAGATGTTTTGATACCCTCGAAATATTTATGGTAGAAATAAAATCGTCTTAATGCCTTTTCGTCAAGTGATTTTATTTTTTGAGCAGTGGGGAGGCTGGCATCATTTCTGGCAGTTTTGGAAAACTCACCAGTAGAATAAATATCGTAATCTTCCTTTTCTTGCTGAAACCCATGGCCGCAAGTGTTGCAGAAATAGATGTCTAAGGAAATCTCTGTTCTGGATAAAAGACTGTTTTTCACAACAGATTGCTCGCTGCATGCTGGGCAAATACTATTCATAATTAGCATTCAATGTGGTTATCCACCAATTCTCTGATGACACCCTCGCCGCCTGGAGTATTGAGAATGATAATTCCTGGAATATTTTTAATCTCCGGTCTCGCCGTAGCAGGACAGGCTGCAACGCCTACATGACTCAATATTTCCAGGTCATTGATATCGTCCCCAACGTATACCACTTCTTCAGGATTAATATTTTCGCTTTCACAAATCTGCTGCAATATTTTCAGTTTGTTTTTTACTCCCTGATAGGTGAAATCCATTTTGAGCTTTTCAGATCTTCTGGTGTTTAGCAATCTTTCTTCACTCGTGATCATGCCTATTTTAATACCATTGTCTCTTAATATCGAAAAAGCCATACCATCATAAGTATTGAATTTTTTGATCTCATCACCATTTTCAGTGTAGTACATTCCTGCATCTGTCAAAACCCCATCAACATCAGTCAATAGCATTTTAATCTTTTTCTTTGATTTTTTCTCTTGTCGGTTTTTGATGAATATTTTTTCTGCAACCAGCCAATCTTCTATTTCATCAATTTCAGTAAATGAATATTCGGGCATCTCATGAATTCCGATATTGCCGCTAAGCCTGTTTTTATCCGTCAGAATATTTTTTATGGAATTGATATAAAAAGCGCCATTTTCTACCAATGCTCCAGTAAATGATTGCCTCAATGGCCGGTTTTTATAATCATAATTAATTGGTGTCCCGTTTTCATTCCAGAAAAACCTTTTAATTCTACAACATGATAACAGGCTGTCAAACCCAGATTTATGCATGCTGGTAAGTGCAGCAGAAAAGTCACTTGCTGTCACAAAAGGATTGGTGGCTTGCACAAGCAAAAAATTGTCAGTGGGAGAGAAGCTATTTTTTGATATAAACTCCAGCATCACAGATTCTGTATCCGAAGTGCCTGTGGCATTTTCAGCATCTCTTTTATAAATTACTATTTTGGAGAATTGGAATGTTTGCACTACATCCTCGATTTTGTCGCAGTCGGTGGCGACATAAATTTTATCAATTTCTTCACTGTCTTGCAGCGCTTTCAAGCACCAATACACCAAAGGTTTTCCACAAAATAATTTGATGTTTTTGAGTTTTATCGCATCACTACCACAGCGAACAGGAATAAAGGCAATATTCATTTTTTATATTTTAATTTTTCTCTTTGCTCAACTTCCACTTCCAACAAATCACTGGCTTTATAACTAAGTGATTTATATGTGGCATTAAGGTCTCTCACCAATTTGCCAAGTCCTGTTGGTTCCAAAGAAGCGGCGTGGTCGGTGCCTTTCCATGTTCGGTCTTTGGTGAAATGTCTTTCTACCCATGTGGCACCTATCGTGTAGGCAGCAACATCAACAGCTATTCCCAGATGATGTCCCGAAAAACCGATGTCCAACACCCGATCTTTGTACTGTTCGTTAAGTCGTAAAATTTCCAAGAGGCAAACGTCATCAAATGCCACAGGATATCCCGATGTGCAAGAGTAAATAACCAGTCTTTCTTTGGCAGAATGGGTATGTTCAAAAAAATCGACAATAATTTTTTCTTCCTCTTTTGTGGTCATGCCAAAAGATATATGTACAGCTCCCGAATAATTATCCCTTAATTCCTCCAACAAAGCAAAGTGATTGTTGCATGCAGACGGGACTTTTATAAAATCAGGATTTAGGGTAATAATTTCTTTTGCAGAACTCACATCCCAAACCGATGTGCTGTATTTTATGCCGATTTCATCGCAATATTTTTTTAGCTCTTTATGTTGTGCGAGTGTAAACTCTAACTTTTCCCGATGTCCGCCATAGGTATCGGCATAGGCATGCATTTGATTGGGATGCGGAGAATCGTACACTTCTTTTGTCAGCAATTCTCTTGGATTCCTTTTTTGGAATTTAGCATAGCTTGCCTTGCAATATTTAGCCAGGTTTATTAGCTCTTTGGCAATGTCGATATCTCCTTTGTGATTGCAGCCAATTTCTGCCACACATATTGGTTGTTTGTAATTTAACTTATTGTTCATCTGTTAAAGTTTTTTAAAGTCGGCCTTTTTGCAAAAAAATAGTCATACCATTGTGTGTCATTAATTAGCTCCGGCCCTGCCTTGTCGGCAGGCAGGCTTGCCGGTTTCATTGTAATTTTTGCTCAAATTAATTTTTTCAAATGCATCTATAAAAGATCCATTGGTGGCATTTAAAATTTTTACACCCTTATGCTTGGCGTATTCCTCGATTTCAAAGTAGCTGTTGAATGCCGTCATAAACTTATGTAATAATTCCGGTAAAGTCCTTTTGCCTTTTCCTCTTTTATCGAGTGGCTGGCCTTTGGACGTTTTTTGATCATAAAAGTGTTTTTGATTGATCAACACCTCATTGGATTCCGTTACAGAAATTTCTGAAAGCCAAGAGTGATCGGTCCCCAATAAATTGATCGTTTTGAAACCCAATGACAAGGACAACATCATAGAAGGGATCATCACGTTGTGCGGTCTGGGCATACCCAGATTATGCCTAAAACACCAGTAGGTAAAGAAAGCCCAGCCTTCTATTGGAATATTATTATAATAATGAATGCTGATATTTGGGTTGCCCGACAATTGTTTTTGCCACCTCAAATTTTTTTTTGCCTCAAAAGGGATATAAAAAGCTATGGGCCAAGTGGTCTTATTTTGCATCGCCTCAAAAAGCTCCTTGCTCTGCGTTACATACTTTTCTTCAATATCGTCGAGCCAAAGGTCTGGCGCTCCGGTAATATAAATAGAGGGCTTGAGTTTTTGGTATAAATCAGTTTTAGGAAAGTGATTGACACATATCAATGTTTTATTGGTGAGAAAGGTGGGATAATTTTTGAGGTCGTCGGTCAAAGATGGTCCGTTTCCCAATATCAATATTTCTGTTGTACTGGGCTTTTCATGCTTATCGACCTTAAATTTAGAAAGCAGGACTATCCTTAAAATAGATTCTAAAGTTTGACCCAGTTTTTGTAGAAATGCCTTTATACTCAACATTATATTTTAGGAGATATTAATGAACGAATAATCCAATAGCGAAATCTGATGAGCATTGCGGCCTTTGCTGTTTGCCCTTTCAACAAATATCCAATGGCTAATAACAAGGTAGCTGCGATTTTGATTTTTTCGCTTACCAATTTAATAATAACTTCTCTCGGTCCATATTTACCAATGCGTTTTCTTTCGCTCGAACCTACACCAATAGCCAGCCCTTTGATATAGGGTTTTTCTACTCGATGAGGTGGAATGATATGATCAACAACAACTGAGGGTACATAATATATTTTTTCATCTTTCTTTTTTAATCTAAGAAAAACTTCTTTTTCATCACCTCCTTCGAGCCCTTCTCCTCGGCGACCCAAATTCACATCAAAGTTGCCATATTTATCAAACACGGTTTTTCTAAAAGCCATATTCGCACCTATGGGAAAACTCCATCCTTTAAATATTTTTTCCTTGTCTCCCTTGTCCAGTGCAGCTACGAGCGGAAGCAAGTACTGCGACATCCATGGCGGTTCTGACTTTTCGTAGGATGGAATGATGCGGCCACCCAGCGCAACAACATCCGAACGCCTGTTAAAAAAATCAATGATCGAATGGCAAAAGTCAGGCTTGACAAATGCATCGTCATCAATAAATGAAAGCAATGTTCCTGTCGATTCCAGAATCCCACGGTTGCGGGCAAAAGTGTGGCCTTGATTATTTTCGACAAAATATTGAATGGAAACTTCTGGATATTTTTCAATGATATTTAAAACGATTTTTTCAGTATTGTCAGTGCTTACGTTATTAACCAACACAATTTCAAACTTCTCATTGTCAATAGATTGATTGGCTAAATGTTCGAGACATTTCCCAATATATTTTTCTCGGTTGTAAGTACAAACAATTACAGAAAGTATAGGTAGTTGCATTTATGCTTGCTTCTGGGAATAAAACTTTCTTGAAAGCATAAATATCAGCATGCCCAAAAGCACAACCGAGCAAACCCACATGATGGTGTTGCCAACAAAAAAGGACTTGGGTGCAAAACGAAATTCAATTTTGTGATTTCCTGCCGGGATTTCCAACGCTCTCAATAGGTAATTTGCCCTGAGAATTTCCACATCATTGCCATCAATAGTCGCTGACCAACCTTTTGGATAATAGATTTCAGAGAAAACTGCAAGGGTTGGTTTTGCAGTATTTGATTCATAAACCAACTGGTTTGGTTGATAGTCAATCAGCTTTATTTGCGCAAGCGTGTCTGGTGTTATTGAATTTATATCGAATTTGCTTTTGTCTATCACTGCAGTGGTACGCAAGTTGACATGGCCAATTTCTTTGATTTCTTCATCTGGAGAATTCACCAGTTTTATATCATCAACAATCCATGCAGCACCAAGAACGTATGGATTGGGAATTACACCATTGGCCTGGTATCCGGCCATCAAATATTTTGTATTGAGCATACTAATCACACCTGAATTTGCCTTAGTCAATTTTTTATCCTCGATGATCTGCTGCATTTCTTGGGTTAGATGTCGAGATATCACATCTTGATAGCGCCGCATTTTGGCACCATGATATCCGCCAACAGATTTATGGAAATAGGAAGTCCGTGCTTCGTTAAATGGATTTTGCAAATTCAGTACCCTAAAGTCCTGCTCATTATCCTTTAGAATTACATCATCAGCTGGGGTCTTGTCCAGAAATGATTTGGCATTGGCTTTTTTATAAACCGAATCATTGAGGTATCTGGAATCGACCAAGCCAAGATCAAGCAAGATTAAAACGGCCAAAATAATGCTAAATGTTTTTGGGGCTATTTTTTCACGCATCAAGAAATAAATAGCACCAAATGTCAGCGCGATGTAAAGTATGGTTCTAAAGACATCTTTTTTAATAATGGCTGTCCGATCGCTTTCTATGGTATCTGCCAATGCTTTTTGCATGCCATCTATGCCAGGAGGGTTGGTTACCATAAGTGCAAAGAGTGCCATGCCAATAGAAATCCCGGCAGCGATAAATGTTTTTTTCTGAATGTCTTTGGTCCATTTGGCTTGTAATAGTTGTTCAATACCCAGTATGCCCATGAGAGGGAGGAGCATTAGGGCAAGAATAATTACCATGGTTACAGATCGAAATTTGTTGTAGCCGGGAAAGAGGTCAAACATCAAATTGTTGAACGAAGGAAAATTACTTCCCCAACTGAGCATGATAGCAAAAGCAATGACGGTAAGCATCCAATATTTTGTTCGCTTGCTGAGAAAAAATAGTGATAGAATAAAAAGGAAACAAACTACCGCCCCGGCGTAGGCAGGCCCTGCGGTGCCGGGTTGTGCTCCCCAATAGCCCAGATATGCCCTTTCATATTGAGATATTTCATTTCTCTGAACATTGTTTTTACGTAAAAAATCTGCCGTCTCAGAATTTTTTCCAGCATAAACACCACTGCCTCCGCCATACAAATGCGGAATGAGCAGGGTCATGGATTCCCATTGACCGCTACTCCATCGAAAAGCATAATCCCTGTCCAGCCCAGCTTTGCTCACAGCAGGCGTTGAAGATAATTCTGATTTTCCTCTGATGGAAAAACTGCCATATTCGTAGGTAGTCCACAGTTTGCCCAAGTTGGTGCCAATGGCCAATAATCCCGCAACAACAAGCACGCCTATTTTTGTTGGCAATACTGCTGTCTCTTTAGATTTTATGGCATAAAATAGTTCCGAAAGGCTATAGATCACCAACATCAAGAAAAGGTAGTAGGTGATTTGCAGATGATTAGAATTAAGTTCGAGTGCCAGTGCAAAGGCCGTTAATAAAAATCCGGTCAGATATTTTTTTGCGAATACAAGCCTGATTCCCGCAACAACGAGGGGCATGTATGCAATTGCCCGTATTTTCCAGATATGCCCCGCATGGATACTGATAACATAAAACGTGCTTAATCCAAAAGCAATAGCACCTCCAATGGCAAGATAGGGCCTGACGCCGAACGCAAGGCACAAAATATAAAATGCCAAGAAAGCGATAAAATTTTCACTGATCGGGCTGGGTAAATAAACAGAAAGCATCTTTTGGGTAGCATTGATGATGGTAGCTCCACTCCACCTAACATTGATCAGATAGGCTGGCATGCCACCAAACATCCCATTTGTCCAGAGTGCTTCTTCTCCGGTGGCTTTCCTAAATTCTACTATTTCCTGATTGGCGCCTTTGCCCTGATTGATATCATTTTGGTCCATCACCTTGCCTTCAAAAATAATAGGGCGGTACATAAATATGCTGATGGCAAGAAATGAAACTACAGCGATGATATGTGGAAGTGATTTTCCTAAAAAAGAGGAACTGTTCATTTGTAAAGATTTTTTTATGGTAGGCAAAACTAAATAAAAAATTGGAAGAAAAGCGTACTGGAAATTGGTTTTAGGCTACTGCCCAATCATTCGTCATCTCGACCAAAGGGAGAGATCTTAAGTTGATGATTTTACCAATGTTTTATTCACTCGTTCATTTGATCATAAGATTTCTCGCTACTCTCGAAATGACCAATAGGGGCATGAGTATTAATCTGTCTTTTGAAACCTCCTCAAAAACCCAGCGATGAAATGTTCTTCATTATCCCAGTAAATCAATGTCAATAATTTCTTATCAAATAAAGCTTAATAATTCATTTCCTTATACAGCTTATTATATTTTTCAGTTGTATCTACGTCTTGTAATTTTTTGGAAACTTCCATCATATAAACATCTTTTTCAAACTTATTTACTATATGTTTTGCACCTATATCTTTATTCAATTTTTTTTTAGTTCCGAAAAATACTTAGAACCAAAAATGGCAGGCACTCCTCCTACATTTTTTCCATAATTGCTGACAATTATGTTCTTCTTAAATTTTAATGCTTTGCTTATTAGATTATTAATATACTCTACGTTTATCACAGGTTGATCAGATAAAGCAATTAATATAGCCTTATAATTATCATTTATTTTTAAAATATTTTGCACTCCGAAGGCTAAGGTAGATCCCATTCCTTCTTCCCAATTTGGATGATAAATAAAATGTGCATTTTTAGTATTAATACAGTTTAAAATTTTATCAGGGTTTGCACCTAAAACAACAAAGACATCTTTAACATCAGAATTTAAACCGGTTGTAATTGCACTACCTAAAAGTGTTGAGTTGTTCCAAGATAAAAGCTGTTTTATTCCTTCCATTCTACTAGAACCACCGGCAGCAAGAATGAGCATTGCAATTGGGAATTCATTTTTTGCAATACTATTCATTATGTTTTATCGAAATAGCATGGTTTATAGATTCTTTTTTTGAGCTTATGGATTTAGGCTCTTTTGACCGGGTAACCGAAAGTATTTCGGCACAAATAGACAAGGATATTTCCTGCGGAGTAACGGCACCAATGTTTAAACCAGTTGGACCGTATATAATATCAAAAAACTGATCATCAAGATCATCTATTCTTTCTATCAAATCATTTAATAAATTCTCACGTCTTTGAGTATTTCCTAGTAAACCACAATAAATTGGTTCGTTTTTAGAATTATTTAATGCTATTAAAAATTGTAAATCTCTTGCATAATTGTGCGTCATAAATAAAACTGCACTATGATGATCTATCTCAATCGAATTTAGTTCGGTTGCATTAATTTTCAGTAGTTCACGCGCCCCTAAAAAATTGTCGATGGTTTTAGGATTTGACGGGCTAACAATTACAATGACTTCCCAACCCAAATTATTGGCTGTAATACACAATGTTTCTGTGTCATGTTCTGCACCGATAATTATCAATCTAAAAATAGGTTTTAAAATTTGAGAAAAACGACTTAAGTTATTATTGATCTGATGGTTATAATTACAGAAACTGAATTTTCCTCCATTTTTAAAATTAATAATAGACCCCAAGGTATCTTCTGGTTTTACGGAAAAATAGCTATCAATCGTGAACGAGTTTCTCTTTTGAACTTCATTTGATAAAGTTTTGACCATTTCTGGTGAAGGGTCAAATATTTCTATCAAAATATAAAGAATACCTTCACAACCTAGTCTATACCTGCCATCGTAAGTAATTATCTTAGCTATTTTGGTATTAAATACGGAGTTGGATTGTTTAATAATTTCGTTTTCAACGCAGCCACCACTAACGGCACCTGTTATTTGCCCGTTTTGATTAATTAACATACGAACCCCAGGTTTTCTATAAGAAGAGCCATCTAAAGCTACCACAGTAGCCAAAACGGCATGAAGTCCGTTTAACTTGGCTTTATGGTATTCTTTAACAATTTCAACAAACTCGTGTGTCATCAGCTTTGCGGACGGATTAAAATTTATTTAAACCAACTTATTACCAAAAACCTCATTGTTTTCAATAAATGGTTGTTTGGTTATTCTGATTCCTGTTGCAGCTTTTATTGCATTAGCCAATGCTGCACTTGCAGGCGGTAGTGTGGGCTCGCCCAATCCAGTTGGAGCAATATCACTTTCTATAAAGTGAGCTTCCACTTTTGGCGTTTCCATCATTCTAATTAACCGATAATTATGAAAATTTGTAGATTGTGGTTGGCCATCTTTAAATTTAAGATCACCAAACATGGCATGACCAATACCATCAATAACGCCGCCTTCTACTTGATTTAATGCACCAAGTGGATTAACCACAATACCGCAATCAATTGCACAAGTAATTTTCTTAACCACAGGTATGCCTGATTCCATTACCACATCGGCAACCTCTGCAACGTGCGTACTGTGACAATAATATACAGAAAACCCTTGATAAACTCCATCTGGTTTTTTACCCCAATCTGATTTTTCTACAACTTTGTTAATTACAGACGCTAACCTTTCCGGAGAATATTGAATTTTATCATCTGTTGTTCCTTTTACTTTTTGCAATAAATTTAAGCGTAATTTGATTTTATCAACTCCCATTTCATCTGCAAGTTCATCAAAAAAGCTCTGTTCTGCGAAAGCGAGAAAGTTGGTACGGGGCGATCTCCAAGCTCCGGTTGTAATATTGCTCTTGTAATGTGCCACATCTACCTGGTAATTCTCAATTGCTCCTGCAGGGAAGAAATTTGAAATAGATCCGGATAAATTGCCATTTATAGATGCTTCCGTAAAATGATAACCAATAACTTTATTGTTTTTAATTGCTGCTTTGATTCTGCATTTAGTGGCAGGACGATAAATTCCACCAGTCATGTCATCCTCTCTGGAATAAATTACATGTATCGGTTTTTTTGCTTTATCAGAGATTTGAGCTGCTTCTACTACAAAGTCGCTATAAAGTCTCCTTCCAAAACCACCACCCATTCTTGTCAGTTCTAATGAAACGTCTTTAGAATCTCTGTTAAATATTTTTGCGATTCTACTTGCAGTCCTTTTTGGAGTTTGAATAGGACCAGCCAACTCAATTTTATCACTGGTCACATTGGCAAAAAAATTCATTGGCTCCAAGCAGTTGTGTGGTAAAAAGGGAGATTCATAAGTGCGATCCAAAATTTTATCTGCCGATTTAAAAGCTTTTTTGATATCTCCATCTGATCTAATCGTTTTAAACTCGTTGCCTTTTAGCAAGTCAGATAAAATTTTATCGTGGTCACTGCTATTTTCCAATTTACTATCTTCTTTCCAAACAGCTTTAACTGTGGCTTTAGCCTTCATTGGCTCCCAGGTAGTTTTAGCGAGTACGGCTATTTTATTATCAAACTCAAATACATCTACAACACCTTCCATTGCTTTTGCTTGAGAAGCATCAAATGATGCTAATTTTTCACCAAATACAGGCGATCTAACTACGGAAGCATATAGCATACCGTCTTTTTTATAATCTAATCCATACAAAGGTTTGCCCGTTATAATCTTATCTATGTCAACAACACCTATTTTTTTTCCAATTATATTGTAATCTGCCCGCTTTTTTAAAGTTACATTTTCAGGGACTTTAAGTAGCGCTGCTTCTGCTGCAAGTTCGCCATAACCGAGTTTATCTCCGTTTTTATTGCTTATTGTACCATTGCTAGCTATACAATCGCCTTCCTCAACGCCCCATCTTTTAGCTGCAGCGGTAGTCAGCATTTGTCTTACAGTTGCCCCTGCTTTTCTTAATGGATTCCAACCAACTTTAATAGAACCACTTCCTCCAACAAATTGATAGCCAAATGCATCCGGATCTAAATTTCCTTGAACAACGTTCACTTCATTCCAATCTACCTCCAGTTCTTCTGCAACAAGCATTGGCATTGAGGTTTTAACACCTTGTCCGATTTCTGGCATTGGCGCAAAAATGGTTACGGTTCCATCTTCATAAATTTTGATAAAACCGTTAAATCTCTCCGCATTTAGTACGGCACTTTCTTTTATTGACTTTACTTCTTGCTTGCACGAGGAGAAAAAATTAAACCCTATTATCAATCCACCACCTGTCAAAGCGGAAGTCTTAAAAAAGGATCTTCTATTTATTGTATAATTTGATTTTTTCATTTTAACTGGATTTTGATAGGTTTGCTGCCACTTTTACTGCCCTTTCTATACGATTGTAGGAAGCACATCTGCAAATATTTCCATGCATTGCCTTTCTAATTTCATCAGTATTTGGATTGGGGTTTTTATTTAAAAATGCGGATGCCGTCATTATTTGTCCTGTCTGACAATAACCGCATTGAGGAACATCAATTTCTTTCCATGCCTTTTGCACTGGATGTTCTCCTTTTTCTGATAGCCCCTCAATGGTTTTAACAGATTTTCCGGAAACGGATGAAATTGGAATGGAACAACTTCTTACAGGTTCGTTATCTAAATGAACTGTACAAGCACCACATTGCCCTATTCCGCAGCCATATTTTGTACCAAGTAGATCGAGATGATCTCGTAATACCCATAAAAGAGGCGTATCACTATCAACATCTATTTTTTTAGTTTTTCCATTTACGATTAGATTGAATTTCGGCATTTTTTTTAGTAATCTTTAACAGCCTCCTAATTTTCTATAAAAATAGGTTTTACGCAAAGTAATAAAAAAATCGTGTTTTTTATAAGTTCCATCACCTTGCCACCAAGAACAATAGGGCGGTACATAAATATGATAGTGAGACTTTACTAATAGGGAATAATGAATGACGAATAACGAATGAAGAATAAGGAATAAGCCTGCCGGACGATGCCTAATCATTCGTCATCTCGACCAAAGGGAGAGATCTTAAGTTGATGATTTTACCAATGTCTTATTTGCTTGTTTCTTCTATTCTGGGTAAGGTGGATCACCTGTCTGCGGTTCGTAAGTACCGAAAGCTCTTCAAAAACCCAGCGATGAAATGTCCTTTATTATCCCAGTATTATTTGATGGGTTTGAATTTGTCGAAAGATGAGGTTGTTGCTTTTACTGGATTGGTTTGAGCTATTGAGGTTTATGAGAGTTGCTGGCAGGCCCGGATCAGGTCCGGGGACTATCGTCGGGTGGCATTGCCATATTTTGCCAGTAGTAGGTAGATGATTTGGGTGGATATGCTGTTTGATATAGTTGCTATTATTTAAGTACCGAATCAGTAAAAAGCTTTTTAAAAACAAGAGGTGGATATTGTTTGAATTTTTTGAATTGTTTATAAAAAAATGGAAGGGTTTCGTAGCCACATAAAAACCCAACTTCGGCAATTGGCATATCAGTTTCCATGAGCTTTCTGGCAGCGATATTAATTCTGAATTCATTCAAATAATCAAAAAATGGACGATCCATATTTTTACTAAAAAATCGAGAAAAGGATTGCTCTGTTAGATTTAGCAAATCGGCCATATTGCTTAATCGAATTTTTTCTTGATAGTTTGATTTCACGTAAGCAAAAATTTTATCTAACCTTTCGCCGGTATCATAAGATAAATCGTAGGCGTAGGACTGACCTGCCAAAATTGAGTAACTCTTTTCATTAGCTAAAGTTTGCAATAATTCCAGTAAGGCGATGAATATTTCAATAGGTGATTTATTAAGCATATTTTCCATTTTGACTTTCACCTTCGCGGAGGATTCTTTTGGAAAAGATATACCTCTAGTTGATTTTTCGAGTAAGGTAAATATCTGCTGGAATTCCGGCAGGCTATTCATTAATTCGGGCAACCACTGAATGACAATAGATCTTGCCGGCCTGGGATTTACATCATTGTTTTTCCAGCAATGTGGTAATTTTGGCCCGATCAACACCAAATCCCCAGCACCAAATCCCTGGATATTGTTGCCTACATATCTGATGCCATCACTCTCTAGTATGTAGGTCAACTCAAATTCCGGATGAAAGTGCCATGGAGCGCTAAACTCCTTTTCTTCGTTTTTTGAGATGACGATTGATCTTTTATTAGATGACCTTACTTTCTCAAATATTGCTTTCATTATTACAAAAGTCCTCTATTATGCTTTGATAAATTAATAATATTATAAATGAATGTTAAAATAAGTTATTTATTTGTCAATAAAAAGGAAGAATTTGAAAGCGTAATGGTTCATTTTTGATTTTTGTATCAAATAAATTATTATGAAAATGAACTATGATTTAGCCGATCATCATGAATTGATAGGAAATATGTTTCCGAAACTTTCTGCTTCCGAAGCTTGGGAAAAATATAAGTTGAGCGATGACCAAGTAGCCTTTTTCAACGAATATGGATATCTTCATAATGTGAAGATGCTGGACGAAGAGCAGGTGAATAAAATGAGAGAAGATTTAGAATTGGTTATGAATCCGGAGAATCCCAAAAAGGAACTGTTTTATGAATTTCATTCTAATCAATCTGAAGATCCCAACAAAACATTATTCCACTCTTTGGGGCATTGGAGAATATCTGAAGGGTTTCATGATGTGCTTTGGAATCCCAGGTTTGTCGTAGCTGCTTGCCAATTATTGGGAAATAAGGCAGTTCGATTTTGGCACGATCAACTATTCTATAAACCGGCAAAACACGGCGGGGTAGTGGCATGGCATCAGGATTATAGCTACTGGACCAGGACCACACCAATGCAACACTTAACGTGCTGGGTGAGCCTCGATGATGTGTCAACTGAAAATGGATGTGTATATTATATCCCAAAAAGCCATAAATGGAAATTACTTGATATGCCCAGTCTGACAGGAGATATGGATGGCTTGAACAAATTTCTTAATGAAAGTCAGCAAAAAGAATTTAAAAATAAAGTGGCCATAGAAATGCCAAAAGGATATGGTACTTTTCATCATCCGCTCACGGTGCACGGGTCTTATGAAAATGCTTCGTCCAGACCCAGAAGAGCTTTTGTACTCAATGTATTTGGAGATGGAACATTGTCAAATTCTGATGAACCACTTCTGGAAGGAGTCAATGTTGTTAAAAATGGAGAGAAGATGGGAGGGAAATTTTTTCCACTATTATATAATCCAGTAAATAAATAACATATGTCGATAAAATGTAAAGCTGCTGTTGCAATTGGCGATGGTAATTTTATAATTGATGAGATCCAAATCGAAGACCCTAAAGAGGATGAAGTCATCGTGAAAATAAAGTCTGCAGGTTTGTGCCACACGGATCATGATTCATTGGGCTGGGGCAAACCTTTGGTAATGGGGCATGAAGGCGCAGGAATTGTGGAGGCTGTTGTCTGGCGTTACTGATCTGAGCCCAGGAGATGCCGTGATTCTGAATTGGGCTACTCCATGTATGACGTGTTTCCAATGCCAGGAAGGCAATCAACATATATGTGAAAATAATTCGCCTGTTGTGGCAGGGGCAAATGGTCCTACGCCAGGTCATGCACATATTGCCGGAACAACGTGGCAGGGCAAGCCTATTGAAAGATCATTTAATTTGGGCACTTTATCAGAATATACATTGGTCAAATCTTTTGCTTGCGTTAAAAAGCATTCTAAAAAAATGCCTTTCACTTCTGCAAGTATTGTGAGTTGTGGCGTGATGACAGGATATGGATCGGTTGTGAATGCAGCAAAACTAAAACCTGGTAGTTCGGCTGTTGTGTTGGGTACAGGGGGCGTTGGGCTCAATGTTATTCAAGGTGCCAGGATTTCGGGAGCAGCCAAAATAATTGCTATTGATATTAACACACAGCGGCTTGAAATGGCCAAACAATTTGGTGCTACACATACCATTTTGGCGGATAAAGAAGATACTGGATTAATGAAAGCCTCCGAAGAAGTAAAGCACTTGACCGATGGGAGAGGGGCTGATTACGCATTCGAATGTACTGCAATTCCAGCCCTGGGTGCTGCTCCGCTTGCGATGGTAAGAAACGCCGATACCGCCATTCAAGTAAGTGGGATAGAAGAGGAGATTACCATAGATATGAGTTTGTTTGAATGGGACAAAATCTACATGAATCCATTGTATGGTAAATGCCGTCCGCAAATTGACTTTCCAAAAATAATGGAACTGTATGATAAAGGAGATTTAAAACTCGATGAGATGATAACACGTGTTTATCCTCTCGATCAGCTTCAGCAGGCCTTTGATGATATGCTTGCTGGCAAGAATGCAAAAGGGGTAATTGAATTTTAATGATGTCAAAATTTAGAACTACAGAAATTTCTGATCCGCAATTTGAATCGAATCGACTTCGGTTCATTACGGTAAAGTCGCAAAATCTAAAAGGGCGAGGAGATATTTGCGTATTTGTTCCGGATGTTCCGGAAGTAAATGACCTGCCAATAGTTATACTCCTTCATGGGGTTTATGGAAGTTCCTGGGCTTGGGCGTTCAAAGGAGGTGCTCATCATACAGCACAGCGTTTAATAACAAATGGCCAGATAAAACCCATGATATTGGCCATGCCTTCAGATGGACTTTGGGGAGACGGTTCTGGCTATTTACCACATAATTCATTGGATTTTGAAAAGTGGATTTGCGAAGATGTACCAATTGCCATACAAGAAAATATTCAATCTGGGGCCAGTAATAATTCCACACTATTTATTGGCGGATTGTCTATGGGTGGATTTGGCGCCCTCAGAATTGGCGCCAAATACGCATCAAAATTTAAGGCAATTTCCGGCCATAGTGCTATAACATCTGTGGAGCAAATGAAGGAATTTATCGAAGAACCAATTTCATCATTTAAGCAGGCTGACTCAACTGATGAAGATGTTTTTGAAACTATGCAAAAGAACAAAGCGCATCTGCCTCCTATCCGGTTTGATTGCGGGACAAGTGATCCTTTAATTCAATACAACAGAGTTTTATCCAAAAAACTTTCTAAATCTGGAATTTCACACATATACGAAGAGTTTGATGGCGATCATGAATGGTCATATTGGCAAGAGCATCTTGCGGATACCTTGAAATTTTTTAATCGGCAATTATTGTCATCTGTTTAAATTTTATTTTGTCTGATAAACTAAAATCGGACAACACTAATTTCATTTCTTCATCCACAAAATATCCTGCATTTCCTTTGACATACTTTGCAGGTTTATCTGCCGAAGGCATAATGATAGGGGATGCTTGTTGGTTACAACCTGCCTGCCGGAGGCAAGGGATCAACAAGGGCGAACAGATGTTTTTCCCACCAGCCACTAATTTAGCAGTTGGACTTGTTGGTCGCAAGAGCAAAAATTGAGAAGAACTCAGGCACACTTGTTTTGCAAAATGGATTTACTTTTATGACGAGACTAAAAGTACTTTGCCAAAGAAAATTGTGCGTAACTATCATTTCTGATAAGATAAATAAATTCCGTTGGTGCGATATTATCAAAACCTGAGACTTCAATGCTTATTTTCCAGGAATCGCCAAGCCTGCGATTGGCTTCCAAAAAGTAACGGAGGGTTTGGTTATTGCGGTCAATCACTATACCACCTAAGAAATCTGAACTTTGTCTGTCATTGAAAGCGAGACGAGCCCCGAAAAAAAAGTCATCATCGAGTGCGTTGACAGACTCTTGTAGGGGTCTGTCGTCATAATTGTATTCTGCGATCAGCCCTAAATCAATTCCCGAGCGAAATAGATTGCCAAAAGTATATTCGCCACCTACCGTAAAAGCTGTAATTATCTTACGCTTGCTTTGTCGGTATATTATTTCTGCCTTCCAAAACATAGAACCTGTTAAGGCCTGAACATCTAAACCCGTTTGATTTATTAATTCGTAAAAGGGTGTAAATCTGATGCTATCTGTGGGCGTAAATATTGGCAACCTACTTGTGCCATAAAAATGAGATATGCCCAAATCAAAAACGCTGAACGAGTGGGACCATCTGATGGCCAAATCAATGTTATATTCCTCGGATTCGCTTTCAAATACGGCATTATCATAGTCTATGACTAACGGAGGACGCAAACGGCCTTGTGGTCCAGGGAATCTCATTTGACGAAAGTAGGTCATTGCAAAAAAGTCAATAGTTCCCCATTTTGGTGACCAGGAAGCATGAATCATCGGTTGCCCAAGTTTTTGCTCCAGATCAAAACCTTCAAGCGCATCTGCCTGATTTATGATATCGACCAGGTGATTAGACTCGGTGACTCCCCAAAAGATTTTCTTTACACCTACTGATAACTCCCAATGCTTAAAGATAACTTGCCAATAAAGCTCTCTAAAATCTACATGTGTTCGATAGGTATCATACTGGTCGAGTCTTACGAAACCTGTGAATTGCAATAGTTGCTTTCCTTGGTTCCATTCAAGATATATTTCTGGCTGAAAAAGGGTAGAAAAATACCCCTGATGCTGACCAATATAGAGTGCTTCATCCGGGAAATAGCGATAATCAAGCTTGAATAATCCAGACACCTCAAAAGTAATTTTGGGTTCTTGATCAGCCTCCTGCGCCAAACATTCATTTGTCTGCCATAATAAGGCTATTACAAGTATCCAAACTACCAGGGAATTGTTACGCACTACTTAGCTCTTTTCAAGGAATTCTGTGAAAAATCGTCCTCAGTAAGACTTAATCCAAATTTGATTTCAGAAAAGTTGAGCAGGGTTTCTTTGCCATTTTGGTGGTTCACCATTTTCATCGTGTTTGCCCGCCAATACTTGGAGAGGTAATGCTTATAATCGGAATAAGTGAGGGTTTTCAGTAAAGCATCCTTACGATCGTAAAATTCAATTTTCTCTGGTCTGTAGTTGGCCTTGTTGAACCATACGATGTTTCGCTTGTAGCCAGAAGATTTAACTGTAGGGTAACGTTCTACTTTATAACAAGCCTCCCCATTTGCACTTTCTTCAGATATATACTTATAGGTATATTTTTCTACCTCCTGAGAAGAAAGATCTTCGAAAGCAAATTCGCTTCCCATGAAAGGCCCTGATTTATTGGACGAAGATATTCTTTTTACCCTGTCGATTGCAGGAAGGTATAGCCATTGGTCATCGTCGCCAACTTTATGCGTGTAAACCATACTGGCTGTTCCTTTTACATCTGCCGGAGTGTCAAAAATAGTCATGGACATATCTCCATCTTCCTGGACTTCCATAGAATATCCATGCATTTGACGGGTAGATTTTTGACCTTTCCGGTTCGTAAGTGTCATCGTAAGTATGTTTGAAGAGCTAATCCAACCATTGTCGGCTTTTTCTGCATCTGTTGCAATTTGTAATCCGGTGTTTTCCGAAATAAATGCAGTACCTGCCAATACCATTAATAACAATACTGCTGTTTGTGTCGTTTTATTTTTCATCTTTTTGTTCATTTTATATTTATAATAATGATGATTTAGGATGCTGCTGTTTGCTCAAGTTTGTCTGTATTTTTTGAGGTTTTGTCTTTATCTATCATTAACAGCAGCGCAGGCAATAACAGAAGATCGAGTATGAGGGCTGCCACGATCGTAATAGCGGTTAATTTACCCATGTCGGAATTAAAACCAAACGAGGACTGCATAAGTACTGAAAATCCTGCTGTTAAAATAATTGTAGTTACAATAACGGCTCTCCCAACGGTTGCGAAAGCGTACCTTACTGCATCCTCGGGCGATTTGCCAAGTTCTTTTCTTGCCCGGATATATTTGGCCAATATATGAATGGTATCGTCGACAACGATACCCAGCGTCATACCCAACACTACTGCGAGCGCCATGTTGATTTGACCATTGGTGATGCCCCAAAGACCGAAAGCGACAGCTATGGGAGTTACGTTGGGAATAACGCTAATTGCTCCGTATTTGAAACTGCTAAGTGCGAAAATGAGAATAAATGAGATAAGCAATAGGGCTCCAAAACCACTTTTTAGCATGCTATCCATATTGGTTTTGGTAATGTGAGAAAACATGATAGCCGTGCTAATGCCATAAGTAAACATATGCTCAGGTGCATTATCTCTTAGCCATTGCTCAGCTTTTTTCGTGAGCGCCATCATCTCATTGCTAGAAACGTTGTTAAGCGTCACGGTAAATCGAGTCTCTGACTTATCGACATTAATTTGATTGTTTAAATCTAAGCCATATGGCAATGACATTTCATAGAGCAACAAATACTGTGCAGCTTCATCTTTGGCTTCTGGGACTTTGTAGAAATCTGGGTTGTCTTCATGCATTGATTCGTTTATCTGTTTCATGGTTTCGGAGAAGGTGGTGACATGCATCACTTCTTCTTGCTGTCTGAACCAGTGATCAAATTCGTCTAATTTTTTAATGTAATTCGGGTCACTGATACCATCGGCTTCACCTGCATTGAGGGAATATTCTATATTATAAATTCCAGTTAGATTTTCACTGATAAAGTCGGTGTCCGTTCTAAATTTTACGCTTGTATCAAAAAACTTTACAAATTCGTTGTTTAACTCATTTTTGAAAGAAAACGCGCTAAGTCCAATAACTGCTATTACTGAAAAGGTAAGCACTTTCCGATGGTGGGCAATAACAAATTCTGCCAGGCGATCAACAAATTTTGGGCTATGCTTATCTGCCGTTTTTATTTTCACCCGCACGGGCAAAATGTCCATAAGGACAGGTAATAAGAATATCGAGAAAAAGAAGGCTGCCGCAACACCCATCGCTGTAATGTTACCCAAATCATGAAACGGGGCTCCCTCAGCAAAATTCAATGTTAAGAAACCAATAATTGTGGTTGCACTGGTAATGAAAATGGGCATAAAATTGATACGAATACTTTCGACAATCGCTTCTCGCTTTGGCATTCCCGACCGCATAAATTGCAACATCGTAATGAGCAAATGAATGCTGTCTGCAATGGCAAGGGTCATGATCATCGTTGGTGCAGAGGCAGAAGGACCAGTTAATTGAACGCCAAACCAACCAGCCAGTCCCATAGCCGACATAATGGAGAAGAGTAAAACAAATAGGGCGGTAACCATGCCACTGAAACTGCGGGTAGTTATAAATACCGCTATAAGAATGATGAGAAACATGAGTGGCACAAGCGTGCTCATATCATTCATGGAGCTTTCGGAAAATGCACCATTTAGCATTACAATTCCTGAGAGGTAGGTAGTATGACCAGGATGCTTCTCTTCCCAATCCTTGACCATTTCTCTGGCAAATTTCATTACATCTATTGGGGCTTCCATGCTATCCGCAGGAAGATTTACTGTTATATTTACTGCCGTAATTGACCCTTCCCTATTTATAAGCCGGTCAAGTAGCAGTGGTTCATTCATTGCAATCTCTCTTATTTGCTGCAATTCTTCCTCCGACTTATCCAATGCGCCAGTGGCCAGATTCTCGACATACATATCGTCGCCCTCAGAGCGTGTATGTTGATAGTTGGAAAGCGCATCTACTCTTGTCGAGAATGGAGTTTGCCATGCCATTTGTTCTAAGTCTTCTATTGCCGAAAGGGTTTCCTTGGTAAAAACCTTACCGCTCTCTGGTTGAATTACGATAAAAACATTATCGTCTTTTGTGTATTTATCTTGCAAAGCATCGAATGCCAAAACCTGCGCATTGTCTTCATCAAAGTATATATGGTAGTCGTTGTTGAAGGAAAGAAACTGACCACCACTTCCGGCCATTAAAGTGATGACTATCGACCCTATCAATATGAACCACCGTCTTTTAATGATCCATTTTGCAAATTTTGTAATGTTGGTATGGTTGTCTTTATTGTTTTTCATATCGTTAAATTTATTTTTAGAATAGTTCTTATTTTAACAGTCTAAAAATATCAATTAATTGAGTTGTCAATATTTTGATTATGCAATAGTACGAACTTCGTAATTAATAACAACTCTTTTATTTAACTTTTTTCATTCATAATAGATGGGATTTTTTCGAGGAATTTGATGAGGTTTTCCTGATCTTGTGTTTTGAATTCCTTCAATATTTTCTTCGCCATATCCTGCTTTTGCGCGATAAAGGTGCCGTAGGTGTCTTTTCCATTGCTAGCCAAGGTGACAAGCACAACCCTGCGGTCTTCACTTGAATGGTATCTTAAGAGGTATTTTTTTTCTACAAGTTTATCAACTATACTCGTGAGTGTGCTCAGCGGGGCATCTAAATTATCAGCTATTTCAGACATTTTCACATTTTGCTTCTGACCTACATAGCTAATTATTGTCAACTCTTTTTCAGATAAGTTGCCACACATAGAGCAACAATGCGCCACGCCCTTTTTTAAACCAAGCATAAGGTTAAACATAGCGTATATTAACCTATTTATATTTTCTTCTTTTAGCTCCACAAAAATTACAGTTTATAAATATTACGATAATCGAATAGTACAAAGTTATACGATAGAATTGAATATTAAAAATATAGGTGCAACAGGTTAGAAAAATCACTTTTTACTTCGGTCTCCGGACTTCCGGCTTCTGACATTATTATTAAACCTGCCAGCTGCAGGCGACTTTGTGGTAGGACCTTTATAATCAGTAAAAAGGCTTTTTATTTTGGTAATTGAACTATAAAACTTGACCCTACTCCAAGCTCGCTTTTCAGTGTGATACTACCATTCAATCTTTCTACAGCTCTTTTCATGATGTATAAGCCAAGCCCGGTGCCATCAATATTTTCATTGGCGCGGTAGAACATATCGAATATTTTATTCTGGTATTTAGGTTCGATGCCCAATCCGTTATCAGAAGTTTCAATTATAATTTTTTCGTCCTCCTCAGATATTGAAATTGTAACATGAGGTCTGTCAATATCAGATTTGGCATATTTTATTCCATTTTCAATAAGATTTTGTAAAATGGTATTGATAACAGGCCACTCGGAATAAAACTCAACCTGTTGATCAATTTTTTTTATAAATGAAATTGCTTTATAATTTTTGAAATAATGGTAAGAGGATATACATTCACTAACAATCAGATCAAAATTTATCAGCTTTTTATTCATTTTTTGATGATTCATTCTGGTTAATTCAATCAAGTCCATAACAATTTTGCTGATGCGATTAATCTGCTTTTTGTACATGGTAAAATAATTCAATGAAACTTTATCATGAATATCATGGTTAATTAGATTGTTAAGTCCTTCCAGAGAATTAATGGGCCCCTTCAAGTCATGGGAAACGCGGTAGAAAAACGAGTCTAATTCTAAATTTTTTTTAACGATTATTTCTGTTTTCTCGCTTTGTAATTTTGCATCTTGTTCCAGAGCATCAACTCGTGCAATTGCTTTATAACTTTTGATAACGTTAAGCGCATGCCTGTTTATTATGGTTTCTTTGATAGATATGTATTTTTCAAGATAATTCAGAGCATTTTTTTCATCTCCCTTTTCCTTGGCGATTAGATATAAATTGTTAAATACCTTATACTTAATGGCAATGATGTTAAACTCAGTGGCGATACCAAGTGCATTATTAAGCGCATGGAGGGAATCATCAAATTTCTTCATTTTAAAATAAAGCATCCCCAGTTTGTTATATGTCATGCACAATCCAACCTTGTCTCCTGCATCTATATGAATTTGCTTAGATTTCAAAAAATCGTGTTCAGCTTTATTAAACTGACAGGTCTCAATATATATTTTTCCTCTTCCATACAATGCAAATCCTACTCCCCTCAGATCGTTTGTTGCTTCTTTTAGTTTTAAACTTTTTTCAATCAACACCAAAGCCTCATCAATTTTACCTTGATTTAGATAAATCCCTGAAAGCGGATTATAAGCATTTGATTCAATATCAGAATTCCGAGCTTTTTTCGCAGTTGCCGAGGATTCTTTATATATCAGGATGGCACTTTTTACATCGCCTAAGTATTCATAGATGGTACCAATTGATTTAAGAACGTACGCTTCTTTTGCGTATTCTTTGAGTTGGCGATAGATAGTTTGACAGTCCAGAAGAAGAAGAAGTCCCTCATGAAATTGATCCGTTTTATAGCATATAGAAGCAATATTAAATTTTGCATCTGCAATTCCTTTTTTATTTCCTTGTCTTTCAAAATATGTCAATGCCTGCTCAGATAATTTGTTTGATTCTGCGTAATTGCATTGGATCATATAAAAAAATGCCAAGGCGTTCAATGCATGCGCTTGTAAATCTTTATCTCTTGTGCCAGCAATTTTAATTGCCTCTTTTGCTAATTTTATACTGGATAAAAGGTCATTGCTACGAACAGAATAGGCTTTCTTGATCAGGTCTTTTACTTTAAGTTTTGCGGATGACTTTAAGTTTATCGATTTACCCATTCGGATGCGTATTATGGTTGATCTAAAATTAGTCCAAAATTTGGGGATAAGAAATGGATTATGTTTAAAATATGAGAGGAAAAATATAAAGATGCCTAAATTAAAGAAAAAACACACTTACAAAACCTGTTAGTGCTTTCTCATTTAATTGTCGGGGTGGCAGGATTTGAATCTCCGACCCTCTGCTCCTAAAGCAGTGATTTTATTGTATTATTTAGTGATTGATACTTTATAATTATTCACATTATATAATTTTTTGTAAAGAATCTAGGGTTTTACCAATATTGGTTATTTATTTGCTTTTAGATGGGATTAAGATCATTTATTAAGTAAAACATCAGATCAATATGAATCCCGGCAAATATTTGATATTCCTATTGAAGTAACTGAACACTGGGCTATAAAAAAACATGTGGGCAATGTGGATAGAAAAACAAAGCCCCTTTTCCTAAAGGCCTCACTCAAAGAGCACAATATGGAGATAGAATAAAAGCGTTGACCATCTTCTTCAAAACTACTAAATGCTTCCCTTCGCCCGCTGTTCGGAATTAATTCAAGACTTTATCGGGCATAAACTCTCAGAAGGAAGTTTATCCAATTTTCAGGAAAAATGTCATCACGCCTTAGAAGATTACCAACAACACATTAAAGATTTTTTGCTTTCCGCTAATGCCCTTCACGGAGATGAAACAGGGGTTAAAGTAAATGGAATCAACTACTGGATACATGTATTAAGTAATAAACAGGCAAGTTTTTTTGCCGCCCATAAAAAACGAGGAAAAGAAGCCATGAATGATATAGGGGTTTTGCAACACTATCGCGGCAACTTAGTTCACGACAGGTTTAGCAGCTATTTTAGTTATAAATGTGACCATAGTCTTTGCAATGCCCACATACTAAGAGACCTTAATTATGTAGAAGAAACTTTTGAAGCTCCTTGGGCAAGTCAAATAAAAAAACTCCTTGTAATAGCCAAAAACAAAAAAGACAAAGACCCTAATATCAAATCTGCCTACTATCGTAGAATTTACATATTGTTTGTAAATTTGATTAGACCCGTAATTAATGGTTATGACAAAAAAATTAAAAAGGCCGAAGAGCAAAGGTTAGCTTTCGCACTGGAAAAGCACAAAATATTATTCTTGAAATTTATCCAACAAGCTGAAATACCTTTTGATAATAATCAGGCGGAAAGAGATCTTAGGATGATCAAAGTCAAACAAAAGGTGTTCGGTTGTTTCAGATCCCCAAAAAATGCTGATTATTTCGCTCGAATAAGAGGATATACCTCTACAGTAAAGAAAAATAATAAATCTGTGCTAGTTGAAATCGAAAATGCATTAGCTGGAAATCCTATGATTCCTCGGATGGCTGAATAGTTACCTTTGTATAATTGCTGTTTTAGAGCTTTTTATCAAAAAAATATTTTTGTTTAAGTTTGGCTATTTTATAATTACGTTCATCAAATGGTTTCTTCCTGATGGCTCATAACCAAAAAATCCGTAACAAAAAGGATATATAAAAAGAGGAGAAAAAAGACGGAAAATTTAATTAAATCTTTTTTCTTCTGGGAATGTAGCGTATTCATTAAAATAAACGTATTGAAGTAAAACAAAAATAAAATTTAATGAAAAAGATTATGAAAAAGAATGGATTAAGTCTTATTGCAAGTGTGTTATTAATTGTATTATTTAGCTGTAATACAGAAAATTCTGATTTAGCCCCCCTTACCTCCTCCGAAAAATATGAGGTAAAATCCGGGGATATGACTTTTTTTTCGGATTCTGAAAAATATAAGGAAACCAATGCCAGAAGGGGTCAATCAGATGATTGTAAATTTCCCGTGGATATTCTAAAAGTGAATAGAAATGAGAATGAATTAACAATTAGTATTTCCAGACCTAAGAGTTGTAAAGTTAAATATGAATTTATCTGGGATGGAATCATATTGGAATCATATCCTATGATGGCCAATATTTTCATCAAAGCCGTATCAGATAATTGTACAGGCCAAAGAGATATGCTAACAGAAGATATTATTATTGATTTGGAAAAAGCATTTAAAAATACACCTAAATCAACGCTAAAAGATATAAATTTTTTCATCAAAGACGCTTGCTCTTTAAAAGATGTTCAGTGTCTGGAAGATTGTAATGTTGCGGTATCTAATTCAGATTAGCTTTATCAATTTGCAATCAAGCTCAAGCAGAAATTCGGAATTGACCGAATTTCTGCTTTTGTCTATTAATAAGTAATCAGATAGAAGTTGGATAAAAAACCTATTCAGGCAGAGGATATAGTTGCTGGCTGTATAAAAAAATCGGAAAAACATCAAGAGCTACTATACAAGAAATATTTTGGATATGTAATGTCTATTTGTCAGAGTTATTCGACTGATCGTAGCATCGTAATGGAAATCATCAATGATTGTTTTATGAAGGTATTTGATTCCATCAATAGATATGACCATCATCAACCTTTCAAAGGATGGTTAAGGCGTATTGCGATCAATACTGCTATTGATTATTATAGGAAAAATCAAAAGCATATGAACCATCTAGATATAATGGAAACTACATCGGAATCACCTGCAACAGCTATGGTTGACCAATTGACTGTTGATGACATCTATAAACTCATCAATCAGTTACCCAATGTCCTGAAAATGGTTTTTACTCTCTATGAGGTTGAGGGGTACAGCCACCAGGAAATTGCCAGATCATTGGCAATTTCAGAAAGTTCATCCAGAACCTATCTAATGAGGGCTAAGAATAAGCTCAGGGAATTAGTAAAAAGACACTTTAACTAAAGCGATGAAAGAACAATTCGATCGTATTTTAGCTAAAAAAATAAAAAATAAGCTACTGAATCATACCGAACAGTATCAAACAGGAGCTTGGGAAAATTTTCTATCCAGAAAGAAAAAGCAGAAAAATAAAATTTTATTTTGGTATTTCTCTGGTATTGCAGCTTCCCTGTTGGTCGCTATTTCTATTGGTACCTTGCTGGTAGAAGATTCGATTGAACCTCATAAACCTCATAACAATTTGGTAGAAATGATTGAACCTTCTCCATATACTCAACCAAATAAAGCTGTTCCTGAAGATTCTTTGAGGGATCAGGATCAGAGTGAAATTGATAACCTTTCTGCGATTGTGCAATTGACAGATAGACATTCTAATTTGTCCAGAAGTAAGGAAAATCAACCCATCCAAAATTATAGTAAGACAATATCTCCACTGAATGCAACTAACGGGATAGCCGACGGCATGCATTCTTTAAATCCAATCTTGAGTATTCTTCTGATACCTGACCTTATAGCACCGTCAATTGAAATTCCTTTGGAGGAAAGGTATAATCCAACTTTTTCAGCCAACGAGATTGACATTAGCGAGAGAAAGACACCTGATAAAAAAACAAATACTTCTATAGGGTTCTTATTTTCCCCAGGTTATGGAATGAGCGAAATAGATAATCAAACAGTCACTTTAACAAATCTGGGTGGTGGAATATCTTTTGATATGCACATATCTTCTCAGGTGGCATTAAATACAGGAGTGATTTTCAACTCTCTCAATATGGCGAACGAAGAAGTATTGACTCCTACACCTCGAAGCAATATTATTGACCAGTCAAATAGGATGGAAACCAATCAGGTAAATATGGATATCCCTATCAATTTCAGATACTCCTTTCCGAACAAAAAAGAAAACTTTTTTGCAATGGTAGGTGTTTCTTCTTATTATACTTTTAATCAGCGTTCAGAACTGGCCACAACTACCATTAGAGAAATAGAAATTGTTAGGGAAGTTGGGAATGCAACTGAAGTAATTACTGTTACTGAATCTTTAATGGATTCTCAATCATTTCAAGATGAAGCGAATAAATTTTATCCACTTGGCACAATAAATATATCTGCTGGTTTTAGAGCTTTCATTTCAGATAACTTTGTTTATGAAATACAGCCATTTTATAAATATCCGCTAATTTCACTGACCAATAATGATGTAAAATCTCATATGGGAGGTATCACCTTAAGAATTTCTTTTTTACCTAGAAAATAGACTGTACTCCAAATCTAAATGTAATCAGATAAACTTATAGCTGCCATGGAGCTGTTAGGGTGTCTTCAATGAGTTATAATTTCCATTTTTTATAGTTGATTCATCCCTTTCATAAGCAGTTGTTTGTAAACAAAAAAAGCACTTACAAAATTGTAAATGCTTTTTTAAAGTCGGGGTGGCAGGATTCGAACCTGCGACCCCCTGCTCCCAAAGCAGGTGCGCTA
>CAZDRA010000044.1:0-32469 GCA_964507705.1 uncultured Roseivirgaceae bacterium
TGAAATGATGGAATTATAAAGATCATAAAAATACATGAAGAAAGCACTAAAAGAATTAATTGAAATATCTCAGTTCTATGGGAATAACAAGGATTTTACCATTGCAAGTGGTGGCAATACTTCTGTGAAAAACAATGAGGTAATGTATGTCAAAGCCAGTGGTTTTCAATTGGGTAAAATTGGCGAAGAAGGGTATGTAGCAATGGATCGCAGCTTGCTCGACAAATTAAAAACTAAAGCTTATAGCGAAAATGAGAAAAGTAGAGAAGCTGAAGTAGTTTCAGATTTGCTTAAAAGCAGAGTTTATCCAGAGCACAATCAACGACCATCGGTTGAAGCATCTGTTCATCACGCCATTAAATACAAATTTGTTGTTCACATACACCCTACATTGGTCAATGCTGTTACATGTGCTAAAGATGCTCAAAAATCCATAGAAGAATTGTATGGTAATGAGGCTGTTTTTATACCCTATATCACCCCGGGATATATTCTTTATAAAGAGATAGAAAATCAGAATGAAAAGTATTTCAAAGCCCATGGGAAATATCCACAAATTTTCTTTTTACAGAATCATGGCATTTTTGTAGGGGCAGAAACGACCCTGGAGATCAAAGAAAAGTATGACTGGATAATTGAGAAAATAAATGATGAAATATCCAATGAGTTGGAAGTAAAGTCATTGCCTTTGAAAGAAGAAATTACTGATATAATTCCTGCTATCCGAGCGGCATTTTCATTGAATAAATTGAAAATTGGTAAAATTAGAAATAACACATTGATTGAAAATTTTCTTTCAAATGACGATAAAATGGCATTTCTGGCAAATCCATTCACCCCGGATGGGATTGTATTTTGTGGGGCGAGGCCACTGATTGTAGAAGGTGGCAAAAGCCCCAATGAGGTGCTTGAAAATTTTACTACCAAGCTGGCTGAATTTAAATCCCAATCTGGCTACGACCCAAAGATCGTAGTGATCCGAGGGCTTGGTGTTTTTGCTCCTGCCGACAACATCAATGCTGCAAATATTGCCCTTGATGTATTCGAAGACATACTAAAAATCGCTCATTATTCATTGAATTTTGGAGGGCCCAATTTTATGAATCCTTCTGATGTAAAATTCATTGAAGAGTGGGAAGTGGAATCTTACCGCAAAGGTTTGGTGGATATGGGAAATTCATCTTCTACGATTAAGAATAAAATTGCTGTTGTCACTGGTGGGGCACAAGGATTTGGAAAAGGTATTGTTGAAGGATTGCTAAAACAAGGCGCTTATGTTCAGGCCATTGACATGAACGAAGATGTTGGACTGAAAACAGTGGCGGAATTTGAAGAACTTGGTTATAAAGGAAAAGTGGTTTTTACCAAAGCAAATATTACCAATGGTAATGATTTGAAAAATGCAGTTAAGGAAGCCGTGGCATCATTTGGTGGTGTAGATGTGCTGATCTCAAATGCAGGAGTATTGCGGGCCGGGCCACTCCATGAATTAAATGAAAAAGATTTTGATTTGGTAACAGAAGTTAATTACAAAGGGTATTTTTTATGTGTAAAACATTTTATGAAACCCATGAAACTTCAATTTGATTTCAATCCCAATCTTTATATGGATATTATCCAGATCAATAGCAAATCGGGGCTTGTGGGTAGTAATAAGAATTTTGCTTACGCCGGTGGAAAATTTGGAGGAATTGGTCTTACACAATCTTTCGCACTCGAACTGGTACCATGGAATATAAAAGTAAATGCTGTTTGCCCAGGAAATTTCTTTGAAGGCCCGTTGTGGTCTGATCCGGAAAAAGGATTGTTTGCACAATATCTGGAAGCAGGAAAAGTTCCTGGAGCCAAGTCAGTGGAAGACGTAAAAAAATCTTACGAAAACAAAGTACCCATGAATCGTGGCTGTCAGCCAAAAGATGTAATGAGAGCGATATCATATATTATAGATCAAAAATATGAAACAGGGCAGGCTGTGCCGGTGACCGGAGGGCAGGTGATGTTGAATTAAGTACTGAGTATAGAATACTGAGTACTTGATACTAAGTACTTTGTACTAAAAAAATAAAATAATAATTTGGGGCAAGCACCTAGTGCCGAGTCCCCAGAAACCAGAAACTATAATATGAAAACAAAAGCAATAAGATTACACGGAAAAAGCGACCTGAGGCTCGATGAATTTGAGTTGCCTGCCTTGGGTGAAGATGAAATATTGGCAAAAGTAGTGAGCGACAGTTTGTGTATGTCGTCTTTCAAAGCTGCAACACAAGGCGAAGACCATAAGCGTATTCCTAACGACATCTCTGATAACCCAGTGATGGTTGGTCATGAATTTGCGGGAGAGATTTTGGAAGTTGGGAAAAAGTGGCAGCATAAATTTACACCAGGAAAAAAATTCAGCATTCAGCCTGCCCTCAATTACAAAGGGAGTCTTGATGCCCCCGGATATTCCTATCATTATATTGGTGGAGATGCAACTTATATTGTTATCCCCAATGAAGTAATGGAAATGAATTGTCTTTTAGAATATAATGGCGAGGGTTATTTCCCGGCCTCCTTGAGCGAGCCGTATTCATGCGTTGCCGGTACTTTTCATGCACATTATCATACAAAAAATGGATCGTATGTACATAACATGGGAATCGTGGAAGGTGGTAATATGGCTATTCTGGCTGGAGTTGGGCCCATGGGATTGGCAGCAATAGATTATATTATCCATTGCGATCGAAGACCAAAATTTTTATTAGTAACTGATATCAGCGATGATAGATTGGCCAGGGCAAAATCTCTGCTCGGTCCTGACGAAGCAGCTAAATATGGGGTTGAAATTAAATACCTCAATACCGCAAATATTGATGATCCTGTAGCAGAATTGAGATCTCTTACAGGAGGCAAGGGTTATGATGATGTATTGGTTTTTGCTCCTGTAAAACCAATTGTAGAACAAGCAGACGCCATACTTGGTTATGATGGTTGCCTTAACTTTTTTGCCGGCCCGTCTGATCCAAATTTCAAAGCAGAATTTAATTTTTATAATGCGCATTATCAATTTACACACATTGTGGGGACAAGTGGCGGGAATACAGATGACATGGTAGAGTCACTTGATATGATGTCAAAAGACCTGATTAACCCAGCACTTTTGGTAACTCATATTGGAGGATTAAATGTGGTTCCGGAAGCCACGCTTAATTTACCCACGATCCCTGGTGGTAAAAAATTGATTTACACACACCTCAATTTTGATCTTACTGCGATTGATGATTTTGAGGCAAAGGGAAAGTCTGATCCGTTGTTTGCCGAGTTGGATCAAATATGTAAAAAACACAACGGTCTTTGGTCTGTTGAAGCAGAAAAACATTTATTGGATAATGCAGAAGAACAAGGGTTATTATTATGATTAAGATTATGTTAACTTTATATCTAAGTTATCAGCAATAAATCACCCTTTCCCATGGATTTGAAACTTGTAGCAGTAGGTCTCATTAGTTCGATTTTAACGATCGTTATTCAGAAACTTTTAGAAATCTTTCAGAAGGACAGGGAACACAAAAACGAATTGAGGAAAACTTATTTTGAAAAAAAAATAGCGGCAGGAGAAGTTGCAGTTTCTCAATTCACGATTCTCAGGTCAACACTCATAAATTTAGCCACTTTTTACAAGAACATACTGAACATGTCATCTCAAGTTGGTAATGACGTAATGCAGAATATGATGCAGCAATTCAACTCGCAACTTCAAACAGCTCAGTCTGCAACATTCCAACTCGCGAACGCAATCTACCTTTATTTTGACCTTGATGAAGGCGATTTGTTCAAAGAAGAGTCTTCAAATATGGTTGTTACAAAATTGGAGGAAATCGGTCAAAACTTAGAACGCTATAACAAACTCCTTGAGGCTTATGACCATGCAACAACAGATGCAATAGTCGAAGCACTGGATAACGAAACAGACAAAATAGAGGAGCAAATTGATTCTGCGCTTAATCAGATATCGGAGCTTATGTCTCAGGGAAGTGAAACCTATAAGAAAATGGTTGAACATATTAGGGGCGAAATGAAGAAATTCGAACCAAAAAGCTGATATTGATCCTGAAGTCCTTTATGATAATAGCATTAAAATGGAGTAATATTTTTTTATAAATCCTAAACCCCTGAATTTTTTAGAATTAAAATTTAACAATGAAGAAATACCACATTGCAGTTATAGATGTTGGAAAGACCAATAAGAAAATCCTGATTTATAATCAGCAATTAATAAAGGTAGATGAGAAAACTATTCGGATTCCAGAGATTGAGGAAGAGAATATTTTATTTGATGATTATTGAGTCAGCATAAACTGACTTAAAATTCATACTAAAAGTTTTATTGCGATATAACTATATTATTCTTTTTTTATAAAAATGCTCTATTAAATTTAGTTTTATCTAATAGAGCATTTTTTTTGACACTTTGTACTCAACTACACCTAATACCAGTTTAACCATAAACAAGTCATATAAATAGTTTCTTTTTCACTTATATTTCAAAAGAAAAATATACCGTAGCTATGGCTATGCTATGTTTTTCTTGATCATCTAAGCAAAAAATAATTCAATTTATTTGTGCCTCATTTTATTATTAAATTGGTATAAATTATTTTGAGGAGACACCATTTATAAAAAAAAATCCTGGTATTTCAGAAGATTATGATTATTAAATCGAAGCAAATGAGTCTTCAGTAAAGGCATTTTATATGTCGAAAATATTTACCCGTGTAATAAAACCTCTTATCCAGTCCTATATCAATAGTTTACTATTGCCATCTTTAAAAAATAAACAAAGACGAAGAAACCATTTTTATTTTATAATAATTATTTTTTGAAATCATGAAAATTAGCATATCAATTCTATTTGTTCTTTTTGTAAGCGTAGCCATTGCACAACCAAGAATTCATATTGGTGTGACAACTGCTCTTAATTCGACTTTTGTTTTGGATCAAGGACTTTCGGATGATCCAAGATATACGGCTGAGGCAAATTATAAGTGGGCACCTATTGGCGCTTCATTTGGTATTGATTTCACAAACAGGTTTGGTTTACAAATAGAATCAATCAAGGCAGCTCAGGGACAAATTTATCAAATGATGGAAACCGCTCAAAATATACAAAGTATGGTTGCAGAAAGAAATATCTCACTAAGTTACCTCCAATTTCCATTACTACTAAAAATGATGAGTGGCGGAAACAAAGCTGCCAGATTCAATTTTCAAATCGGACCACAATTGTCTCTTTTGAATAGCGGATCGGAAACCTTAAAATTTATTGACAATGCAAATATCAACCTTGCAGAAGGTGGCGACATACCATTAGATATAACTACCGTATTGGTAGAAAACGAAACCGATATCCCTGTTGCCTATCAAAATGCACTATCAAGCGGTGATATTGTGCCTCCAAGTGGTAATAATCTCGAAATTCCAGTATCATATTTTCAAGATCAAAACAATCCAGATCAATATAATATGCCAGAAAATTCGGTGATGACTTTGATGAATAGCGAAGTGGATTCAGAAATCCAGAAGTTTAAAGAGAAAGAAATACAGCTTGCTTTCGGATTTGGGGTGGACATTGATGTATTGAAACATTTTTATATATCTGCAAATGTGAGAGCAAATTACAGTTTTACTGACATGAGAAATCAAGACTTAATTGAATTTATCGGAGACGAAGATATCACAAGTATATTTAGCAATCGCGCCAATCTTTTGGTTGGTGCTCAAGTTGGCTTACATTGGATAATTGGAGGCAATAGGTCATTCAAATCTAAAAATCAAGAAGTTGTAGACGATATTTTTAGATAAGACTATTACGCTCATTTAAAATGCATCCTCAATAATTTTTCATAAATAAAATATGGCATGAATTTTTTTAATTGCATTCCCAATTTTTCCTTGAAGGACCCTACATAATAGTTTCTTTTAACCTTTTTTGAATTAATAATTTTATCCACTAACGGCCCAAAATATTGTGGATCTATACCATTATCTACAGCATCATCCAAAGAATCTAATACCTTTTTAAAAACCGATCCATATATTTTATCATTAAAATCCATGGATACAATTCGACGGTTGGCGATTTGAGTTTTGACTTCACCCGGATGAATTGTACAGGCTTGAATCCCAAAGTTTTCTAATTCCAATCGAAGTGCTTCCGTGATCATATCCACGGCTCCCTTACTGGCGCTGTAAAAAGCTCTATATGGCAAACCAATTGTTGATCCAAGCGTGCTTATGCTTATTATTCTTCCAAATTTTTGAGCTCGCATTTGAGGTATTACCATTTGAGATAAGCCAACCATAGCAAAGAAATTTAACTCAAAGGACTTTCTAATATCAATCATCGGCGTCTTTTCAACTGGTCCCGCAGATCCAACACCTACATTATTTATCAGAATATCAATCCTGCCGCATTCAGCAATAATTTTTTCAATTTCCTTCTTTACACTTCCATCATCAGTTACATCCAATTTCACAACATTGAAATTATCATTGGCTGGTGCTGATCGACTAATTCCATAAACCACAAAATCTTTTTTAGCCAGATATGTTGCTATTGCAAGACCTATACCGGATGATGCACCGGTAACTATGGCTACTTTATTCATGTGAAGATTTATTTGAAATATTAATCATTTATTAGAAAATAGAATGTGTAGAAATAATAAAATTACGCATAAAAAACAGCCGTTTATTGCAACATTATATTTTGATGCAATAATACTATTTGTGACGTCGACACTAATTAAATCTTTTTTTTATTTAATTATAAAGGAAGAAGTTTTATTTTTCCATTTTATTCACCTAATGCAATAAACATGAAACGATCAGGAATCTTAATTGCCATTGCTACATTTGTTCTTGCAGCATTTATCCAGATGAATCAATCTGAAAAAATTGAAATTAATGCTGAAGCAAAAGCAGTTGAAGAATACAAATTCCCTAAAAAAGTTAAGGCTGTCATTGATAAATCTTGTTATGGATGTCATAGCGAAAAAGGATCATCAGATGATGCAAAAGATGAACTTAGATGGGACAAAATGCATGAATATGATAAAGCAAAACTTGTAGCTGTTTTGGATGAAATAATTGAGGTTGTCGAAGAGCGAGAGATGCCTCCAAAGAAATTTCTTAAAAAAAATCCAGATAAAAAACCTACAGATAAGGATTATAAAATTTTGGCAAAATGGGCTGATAAAGAAGCGGAAAAATTAATGAAATAATTTAATGACCTTGAGCAAGGGTCATTTTCTATTTTTCACTTCTCAGGATTAACAATGAAAAAAGTATTACCATATATTCTATCGGGATTAACTCTTGTTTTTATCTCCCTTCAATTTATCCCAAATAGAATTCCTGAAAATAATTCTGACTTATCCAATGATATGGTCTCAATAGAAATAGTTCCTAAAGATGTCGGAACTATATTGCATAGGTCTTGTTACGACTGTCATTCCAATCAGACTGTTTATCCATGGTATTCAAAGGTGGCACCGGTTTCCTGGCTGGTCGCAAAAGATATAAGAGAAGGCAGAGATGAAATGAACTTCTCGGACTGGGGCAAACTAAAAAAGAGAAAAAAAATAAAACTCCTCAAAAAAATTGCCGAAGAAGTAGAAGAAAAGAAAATGCCCTTGAAAATATATACTGTTATTCACAATGATGCCATCTTAACAGATACAGAAATTAATAACCTTATTTCATGGACAAAAAACAAGTCTGAAAAAATAATGACCAGGGAATGAAATCCTCCATAACATTTATTGTCTATCTGATAATTGTTAAAGAACCTTTATCAGGCTTCGAACCATCATTGAATTGAATCACATAAAAATAAGTATCGACAGGTAGATTTTTTCCATTGTAAGTTCCATCCCAGTTATTTTGGTATCCTACTGTTTCATATAGTTTCGTCCCCCACCGATTAAAAATTTCTACCTTGCTATCTTCATGAAACAAAATGTTTCTTATATACCAGACATCATTTGTGCCATCATTATTGGGCGTAAAAGTATTTGGAATTACTAATTTGTACGAAACTATCACATTCACATCATCAAATGCGCTACACCTATTTTCTCCAACCGCTTCAATAGTATAAACTATATTTCGCTCTGGCCGAATGGTGGGATTTGGTGAATTATCGTTGTTCATCCAAACATCGGGTGACCAGATATAATTAGTATTAGCTTGATCTTGCTCACCACCGATAGTCACTTCATCTCCATAAATTACGGTTTTGTCTTCGCCGGCATCAGCCACTGGAACTTCGAGTACATTTATATCAACAATTTTTCCCGGGCCTTCACAATAACCGTTAGAAAGCGTGACAAAATAATCCTTAGAAATATCCAGCGGTACGATTATTTCTTCGCTGTTCAGACCAGGTATAATCTGATTATTTTCTTCGCGCCAAACATAATTACCATCTTCTCCCCCACCAACCTTAATAGGTAATTCGCCAGGCCCGCAGATTTCATAAAAATCTTTAACGATTGTTTCAGCCGGAATCGATTTAACTTCTACAGATATTATATTATTAGCTTTTGTTGTTCCACAAATGTTTGATATCTCAGCTGAGAAAAGGCCGGGCTCAGTGATGATTATTCTGTCATCATTTTCAAATGCATTACTACCCTTGTCCATCCATATCCATGTTTCAATAGAATTTGTTTCTAATGAGAAGATTACACTATCTCCAATACAAAATATTGTATCTCTCTCAATTAAGATGTCTCTATTTTCTGGTAAGTATAAATGACTAATCTTCACCTTATCTGTAGTGACAATCCCACAGATATTTTTCATAACTACATAATACTGGCCTGCCGTATCAGAAATAGCCAAATTATCTGAGAAATTTTTGACCAGATTATCATCGTTTACCATCCATTGATACGAAACTTTTGGTTCTATTGGAACACTGAGATTTACACTATCATAAAAGCAAAATGTATCATCACCATCAATGATAATTTGTTGCTGTAGCGGGACTTCTTTTACTCTTAAAAATATGGTTCTATTGGCCAAATTTATCCCACATCCGTTTTCCATTTCCAACGTGTATGTACCTTCAACATCAATATCAATGTAGCTAGTTTGAGTGTAGATAATTGTGTCTCCAAATTGCCAACCATAGCTTGTTCCAGCTTCATATGGAACAATTAATCTACTACTATCTCCCAGGCAAATTGTATCATTTTCAATTAATTGGAGCGTTTGATTTTTAGGTATGTCATCCTTTTTAACAACTACTACACTGTCTTTGCTATCCACTATGCACTCACCTTTTGTCAATCTCAAAGTATATATACCAACGGTATCTATGGCGAAATTTGGTAGGTCTTCACCAACTACAATATTGTTCCTCATCCACAAATAATGAACTCTGGGTTGTTCATCAGTATTCAAATTTACATCAACAAGCTGGTCGCCACAGATGCTGGTAATTCCATCCTTGTTTATTGTCGGGATATCTGGCGGCCCTTCTCTCCGAATTTCAATTACATTACTTTGAGCAACGGTGCCACAAGCATTAGTCACTTGAACAAAATAGTCTCCTTCCTCAGATACAGCCACGGAAGAACTATCTGAATTCATAGAAATGCCATTTTTAAACCATTGCACGGTTGTCAATAATTCAGAAGGGATACTCAATACAGTTTCTATTGCTTCTCCACACAATGGCTCTCCTTTCAAAATATCCAATACATTGGCATCTATATTTTCTACAGTAGACAAAATACTCCATCCTTGATTCCCTCCATCATCAACAGATCTCTCAGCAATAAAGTCTGCCCCACCAAGGACTTTATTATTGTTTAGAATCAAATATTGATTTGTCACCTTTCCAGAAGATTTTCGAAATGATCCCCCGTTTACCCTGATTGGGTTGCCTGATGTGCCGATAGCAACAAGATCATTTACAGACTGTTCGTCCTCAATAAAAACCTTTGCTCCATATGTAAATGTCAATTTTTCATAACTATTATTATCTTTAAAATAAACTACACAAGCAGCATTTACTTTATAATAATTATTTCCACCTCCATAAAAGTATGCCTTCCCTCCTCTTGAAAAAACATTGATCTCAGATGAGTCTGACTGAAATGATACTTTACTCCCAATCAACCATGATCTTACTGTAACCTCAGAGCTTCCAATATCAAATTTTATTCCCGAATCCGCAATCCCCGAATTATGTCCAATATCAATAATTGGAATATTAATATTATAATCATTAGAATTAAAACTGCCTTGTGAAGCATCAAATTTTGATTCTAATATTAAATCTCCGATAAGGTTAACTTCGCCAATATTAGATAATGAAACTTGATTTGTTAGCAGATTACTTTCCGTTAGTAAATCGTAATTTCCTGCATGGTCAAATATCATTAAAGATGCCAGATACCTCCCTTTGGAAGAAATTTGAAAGTTGGCTGTGTCAACAGGAAATTTCAGCATTCTTATTTCACTACTTCCTCTCTCGTTAAATGATAATGAACCAAATACCCAAACTTCAACACCTCCTGCTAAATTGAAATTTCGGTTTGCCTTTGAAAAATCCACATGCTTAGCATATGTCTTTATCAAATTAATATTCACTTCATTGACATCAGAGGCAAAAGATTGTTCGTCAAATACCACATCATCCATAGCTCCGGGAACTCGATCATGAAATACATTTCCACCGGATGTTGTAGCCCAGTGATCATCGTATTCACTCCATAACCCAGGCCCTCCAACCCAAAAATATGTGCCGGGATTTGGACTGGTGATAAGCCATCCATCGACATTTCCAAGATCAACGGTTTCTGAGACCGTAAAAATTCCTCCTGATGCCTTGCTGTCTTTCAGGTATAAATATTGCCCATCAACTGAGCCATTGAGCTGCTTTAATTCTATTTCCGCCTGTTGTCCTTCAATGGTTGAGCTTATTGATATAGGAAATCCCGGATCGCCATTTACGATTAAAGAAAAAGGATATTGAGTTTTATTTGCTGGCAAATAAATATCAGAACCAGGGCATAACTCTAGGTGGTGGTACTCATTTTCTCCGCTAACATAGATACGCCCACATAATATAACATCATAATAAATGAGACTTCCTCCATTAAATACGCCATTACTTTGTGATTCAACCCTAATCAATGAAAGGTTTGATTTTAATATTAAATTATTTGATGCGTCCCACCTTCGAGTAATTATTTCAGACCTCTGAATATCCACAATCCCATTTTTTAGCCTTATGTTAGGAACGCTGATATATGCATCGTTAATGATTAATTCACCTATTTGCATGTTTAGACTTGATGACAGCAATACTGTATCTCGTATCACGATAGTTCCTGATCTGTTAAGATTAACCGATTCAGCCAGCAAATTGCTGTGCGCCAAAATAGAATATGTCCCAGTATGGTAGAAATCTAAAGTACTTGCAAGAAAACTCCCTTGGCTATCAACAACTTCGTTATTTTTAGTTTTAAAACGAATATAAGAAAGTGTACTATTTGCTCTATCACTAAAATAATATGAGCCGAATACATGAAGATTTACAACCTTTTCTTCATCAAATTTGAAAAGGACATTTGTGCCAATACCCCTCCAATCCATATTACCACAATAGGCATGATACAAATCAATGTTAACTTCTGTTGGCAATGCAAAGGAACGTTCATCAAATATCACATCATCATAGATGTTAGGTAAGGCATCATGAAATTGATTTCCCCCTGAAGAGGTTGCCCAGTGGTTACTAAAATCAGACCAATTCCCTGAGCCTCCTACCCAGAAAAATATTTTTTTCTTCGGTATGATAATATTCCATCCTTTTACATTGCCAAGATCTGCCGAATTGCTTGCCTCAAATATTCCCGCCCCTTGAGCATGCAGATCTTCAAGATTTAAAGAAGTGGCTACTACACTCCCAGTATTTTGTCTAATGAATGCTTCCTCGTCATATATATCAGATGAAATGCGAATTGGTTTCCCTGGTGTTCCTTCAGCAATTAACTGCCTGATGTTTTGTGTGGTTCCAGCTCGCAATTCTATATCAGAACTTTCGCAAATATTAAACTCATTATAAGTGTTGTTACCTTCTACAGCTATTTTACCGCAAAGAAAAACATCGTAATAAGTTAAGTTGGCTCCATGAAAAATTCCACTTGCTTCATTAGTCACAGAAATTTTAGACAAGGCTGATGAAAAAGAATTTATAGGGTTCATATCCCAGTTATTGACTTCAATGTCAGAATTACTGATGTTGATTCTGGTGCTCGAACCACCACCTAAAAACCGACGTGTATTTATATAGTTTCCTCCAGAAATAAATCGCCCATTTTGGATATTTATATCATATCTAACTTTTAAAGAATCGGATAAAACAATTGTACCAGCTTCTGTTTTCTCTAAAGCATTGCATATTATTTCGTTTCCGGTACTAATCTCAATCAAGCTTGTATTCGAAAAAGTTATTTCATCAGCTAAATAGACACCCGAAAAATTGATTGAAGTGCTATTTGATTTAGATGCGAATATGACATTTGGCAACGTGCTGCGCACCAATTTAATCAGCTCCATTGATCCAAATATTGTCAGATCTTGACCGCCAGCAATTAATTCAATTAATACCGAATCTGTTATCCCGGAAAAATCAATATCATTTACTTCAGCGATAATTATATCGAGTTGTACAGATAGTCTGGTATTGTCAAATGAATTTTCATCGAAGAATACATTATCCTGAAATGTGGGGATTCTACCATGGGTAGTATCACCGCCGGACTCTTTCATCCAATGACTATTAAAATCAGACCACCTGCCGGTACCTCCCACCCAATAAAAATCCTCAGCAAAGCTCGTTTGAAATGAGATCAACGATAAGATGCATGAAAAAATAAATCTCCCATGGAAATGAATTGATCGTAACAAGATGTGTGGTTTAAATATCATCCTAGCATTTTACAAATGAACCGGGCATAGCACTTTATACTTATTTCTAAGTCGAAAACCCACAAATATTTCATGACTTCCATAATTGTACCTATCGACAGCTGCACTGCCGTAATCAAATGAATACCCAATTTCTATCAAAGGGCTAACAATGAATCGACTTGATAGCACAAATTCATTGTTACTTCTATAAGTAAAACCCAAGCTAACTCTATTGATAAAAGAAACTACGATATTATAATCAACAACAATTGGTGCCGGTGACAACCATTTTACAGAAATAGAAGGTGTAAATACAACATCATATCCTGTAATAAATTTATAACCGCCGGTAATAATAAAGTGGCGGTAAGATTCTTTTTCAGCTTGAGTATAATCTCCAAATGTTTGGTTATACTTTAATAATTGAGCACCGGATAAACCCACAAATAATGACCTTGAATAAAACCAAACGCCAAGGCCTAAATCTGGATTTAGATTAGTGTATCGTTCGCCATAAACAGCCAAATCATTTGGATCGTGAAGAGAAATTTTATCCTGATCAAGTCTATTTTGAATAATTCCAAATGACACTCCTGCAGCTAATCTATATTTTTTGTTTATAGGAATATGATATGCATAGCTCCCATTAAACTGCATTTTAGAAAAAGGTCCTATTCTATCAGCTAAAAACATAGCCCCAAATCCATGGTGTGGTTTTGCATTGTAATCATTAATTTCATCCGACTTATCATCAAATGAAGCTTGTTTTTCTTTCACCGGGTTTGCTGATCCTGATTTTTTTCGTCTTTCAATGTTCCCATGAATAGTTAAAGCCACCGTCTCAGGTGATCCTTCCAATCCATTCCACTGAGATCGAATACTAGACTTCACATCAACATAATCCTCGATGCCGGCTACAGCAGGATTTATCAAATAATAATTAAATAAATATTGATTAAAATTTGGCTTTGTTTGCGCAAAAGCACTGTGGCAACTTAAGAACGCAACCAAAGTAAAAGTACTTAAGCAATACTTCGTTCCCCAGTAAAAGTATTTTTCAACAATCAATGTGCAATATCTCATAGGCCATTTAGCTAAAAAATCTCACATCATACAAAATACTTCTCTGTACTTTTAACTTAAATAACTTGTGGAAAACACAGGTTAGGATGAATATTTGTTTTGATGATTCAATTGATCTTTCACTAAAATTAATATAAGAATGGGATGAAACAAAAGCAACCAATATATATTCCTTTTCTACAACAAAATGACTGTTGCAATTACTGGTCAATATCATTGAGCAAAAAATCTATAGCATACTTTTCTCCTAGATAAGATTGTAGTTATTGGACTGAATGTGATTCTTTAATTTATAATATTCATTAAACTTAAAATCAATACTATTTTTATTTTGGATTACGATATTGTAATTACTACCTTTGTAATGCTTGTAAGTTTAAAGTGAATAAAAATCTTATCTTTCAATTTCATAATCATTCTTTACTCTTCATTCCATTTCTGGAATAAATATTAATAGGATAATTACTGGTAAAATTTTAAATCTTAGGCCTACAACATTTAATTATTATTTTATAAAAAATTAACAATGCAAGGAACAGTAAAATTCTTTAATGGATCTAAAGGTTTTGGATTCATTAAACCAGACGACTCAAGTGAAGACATTTTTGTACACTCATCAGGATTGATTGATGACATTCGTGAAAATGACAAAGTTGAGTATGACATGGAAAGAGGCAAAAAAGGAATGAATGCCGTAAACGTAAGAATTGTAGAGTAGTAAAATATTATTACTTTAAGAATTTGAAACCACCTTTTAGGTGGTTTTTTTTTTGTCAAAACTAAAATTGATGTAAAACGATTGTTTGATGACTACTTTTATTATTTCTTTTTTATAAACAGCCTGGTTATTATCTGAATGGAATCATATCTAAAAAACAAACAATACTATAAATTTAGTTTATACGGATTTCTTAAAAATCTTCGTTTTTTTGATGCCTTCTTCATTTTATTCTTAGTCGAAAAGGGTCTGCCCTACACCCAAATAGGTATTCTATATGCTTTTCGTGAAATATTTATAAACATCACTGAAATCCCATCAGGAATCGTTGCAGATACCTTTGGGAGAAAAAATGCGCTGTTGGGATCATTTATAGCATACATCATTTCCTTTGGAATATTTTTTATTTCAAATGATTTCTGGGCGTTTTTAGTCGCATTTATTTTTTATGGAATTGGAGACGCTTTTCGTACCGGCACGCACAAAGGCATGATTATGGACTATCTAAAAATTAATCATTGGGAAAATCACAAGATTAATTATTATGGACATACGCGATCCTGGTCTCAAATTGGTTCGGCTATTTCGTCATTGGTTGCCGGAATTATAGTTTTCAACAGCGGCTCGTACCAGTACATATTTTTATATTCTATAGTGCCTTACCTATTAAATTTTCTACTTATCCTCTCCTATCCCAGGGAACTTAATCATTCCACTAAAGTCAAAGAATCAAAACCCAAGCAAAGAATGAGACTAATTTTTAAGTCATTTTTCCGAATAATACAAAACCCCAACGTCTTCAAAATCATGAATATGTCTGCTGCTCACACAGCATATCTGAGGGCTGTAAAAGACTACATTCAACCACTGATGGTCAATGTCGCATTGTTAATACCAATTCTTGTAGATATCGAAACAACCAAAAAAAATGGGTTGATTATTGGAGTAATTTACTTTTTCATCTATCTCATTACTTCCAGAGCTTCGCAACTCTCATCAACCATAGCAATAAAAAACAAAAATAACGCTTCATCTTTCACCATGCTGTTAGGATTAATTTCGGGAGTTATCTGCGGTGTGTTTTTTATTTATGAGTTTTGGATCATTTCATTGTTCGCTTTTATAGGAATCTATATCGCTGAGAATATCAGAAAACCAATACTTACTGGACTCATTGCCGATAATGTACCTCCTGAAATACTAACATCCGTTATTTCAGCACAATCATTATTGAGAACCATTATCACAGCAGTACTTGCATTAGTTTTTGGTCTTTTTGCAGATGCTTATGGAATTGGCGTATCCTTTGTTGCGATTTCCAGCTTTATATTATTTTCTTTCTTTGCGCTAAATAATTATAAAATAAAAAACAAGACACTTTGACTTTCTGAATATATTGAATCTATTTTCAATTTTTTAAATGGTCCTCAAAACATAATTACCATGGTGTCGCCAGTATCAGAACCATAATAATATCTCAGCCGCATGATGTATTCTCTATCTTTAAATAGTTTGTAAGTTATGCTGGCATTTCTTCCGAAACCTGCATCATCATCAGCTTCAAGAAAGGAGTTTTCCAACCCTCTCTTTTCAAATAAAGTCAAAAGTGTATCTACTCTTCCAAGGGTTTGAATATTGTATTTCCTGGTTCTTTTTGGTTTAATAATAAAATCTAACTGATCGCCAGCTACCATGGTTGCATGAACAGATTTAAAGGGCTTTAGTAAAATATAGTCTTCTTTTTCGATTGCTGGGTAAAATTTCTGAATGTAAGCCTTGTCTTTTTCAGACAGCAATAGGTTTACCCCTATTCCTTTTTCACTCCACGGAGTAGGAGAATCTATCATTTGGGGTTTGAAACTATAATGCATTACAGAAAATGGGTCCCAATCTGAACCATCAACATCATCAATAGGAATTTTTCTAAGAATATTCCAATAAATTTTATCTTCACTCCAATTATTTGGTGGTCCGCTAAATTCACTATAAACATTAGATTCATTCCACTTAATACCAGCCTTGGGGTTTTGATGCTCATGTGGCAAACCAAGTGTATGTCCTATTTCGTGCAACGCTGTAGCTCGTCCAAAATCTCTCCCATACAACTGCCACCCAAAGTTCATAGTTCTCTCATTCATTGGCCTACTTAGTACATCTGTGCCAAGATAAGACCAAGAGCCACCTCTTTGAAAACCAATTCTAACTTCGGCTTCTGATGGGTCTTTTACCTCAATAAATTCAAGTCCCGTACCGAGTTCTTTCCATGCTTTAGTAACCACAGCTTTATCTCTTGCTGAGCCATTCCAGGATTTTGGCGAATCATCTCTTGAGCTATCCCAATAGCAATAATGAATCTGAGTTCCATTAACCCATGTTTTTCCAATAATTCGTATGAGCGATTCTCTTCCCGGATCAATGTCGTTGGGCAATATCCGCTCTACGGATTTTGGCAGGCCACATGCTTGAATGGTTTCAGGGCTTTGTGTTCCTTTAGCATTTGATTTTTTTTGTTTTTTGAGCTTTTTCATGATTACTGGCTGTTACTGAATTATTAAATAAAATACCGATGTGTATATTCTAATTTACTATATCTACACTATTGTTAAGTAAAGCATACTTAACAATAGTTTCACGATGCAGCTTTTAAATTGTTTCTAAATTCCAATTCTCCTGTCAAAATTGATTGAGTTTTTTTAAGTTCATCAAGTTTGCGATGGAGTATTAAACCATAGATGAGCTCATGATAATAGCTCTGCCTATCGTTCTGCCATTTTGTAAAATTTTTTCTATTAAAGGTCTTTTTTAAAAAGTTAGCAACTTTTTTCTCCGGGTATTTGTCGTTTCGAAATAATACAAACTCCTTCAAGGTGAACTCTGGGGGATAATACCAGATAGAATCTATTCTGTTGATATTATTTATCTTCTCAGACTTATTCAATAAATCCATGTCTGATAATGTTTCAGCAATTTCAATATCGATCTTTTCAAGGTTGCCAATTGAATCCGAAAAATCAAGACTCAAAAAAGAGGTGTATTTACCAATCGGATAGCAATCTAGCGACATGCAATACTGGAACTTCAATGTATCTCTTATCGATGCCAATAAATATGGTTTCTCAGGATCAAATTGTCTCGTAAGTGAATCTGCCAATATTAAATATCCATCAATATCAAGGCTCGTATTACCCGACAATAATTCTTCATTTACTTTTATACGGATATCATGGACAAATAATAAAGTTTGATGATCAATTAAAGTATCCCGATTTACACCTTCCTTATCCTCCATAATTGTTTCATCCTTGAGCACCAACTGCGTGACATGGTCTTTAATTTGAATTACAATGGCTTCATAGTCATTCATTTTTTTATCGAGCATATAAGAATAAATCGCCCGTTGGTATTTTTCCGATCTTATAGAATCCAATTTAACATAATTGTCATTTCCTGAAATGATCTGCCAGGTAGAAAATGCCTTATTGGGTTTTAATTCATTATTTAATATTTCACTCAACACCTCCATGGTCTTTTTATTGGGATAATACCAAATGGTATCAAGCATGGTCAATTGCATATTCTGAGATAAAATATTGACATTCATATTTTTCAAAAATTTACGGTCAGAAAGTATATTATCCCTAATGGATTCGATCTGAGACAGTTCTCCAGTCGATAATTCCTCATCTACAATTAGGGTTAACAAAGAGCTGAGACTCTGCACATTATATTGATTATTGTGGACATGAATTTTCCTATGGATTTTAAGCGAATCTCTCATTGTTACCACTTCCAGGCTGTCCGAGTTATACCGGCTGGCAAATAAGGAATCTATCATTTGCATGCTAGCAGGATTGAGCACATCACTATTCATTGTTAAATCAAAATAGCTAAAAAAATCGTCGTGAATGATCACATCTTCAACACCACCATCAATGAGTAGTGAAAAGAAATCTTTGAGATTTTCTTCAGCATTTGCTTTGGCTCTTTCGAGAATATTGGCTTTTAAAGCATTTTCTCTTAGCTTACGGAGTGTCTCCTTTTTCACCATTTGCATGTATTTTGGTCTGTTGGCCTTGTTGCTTATCAGAATCACTTCAAAGCCTTTGACTTGTTTTTCTGGAATAAACCAGGGGTTGATAGTACACGAAAGTATTTCGGGCTTCACTCCGATCAAGTGAATAGTTTTTCGCTCTTGATCATACTTAAAATTACGATTGGTAAATTTGCCAAAGTCAATTCCTGCTTTTATCCATCCCCTACCCAAAACAACAATTTGTTGCTTTCGAAATTTCCTATCAGAGCTTAACTCATTTAACCGAGCATTAGTAATTTTTTCGATGTCAATGATATTGTCAGTATCAATCGCATCGAATTTATTAATTGCCTCTTCACTTTTGCTATAAAAATATTTCAACAATTGTTTTTCCGTTTTCTTTGGCATTTGGACAAGAAGCCATTTCATGTAATCCTGATAGTAGGGATTGGAAGTTAATGTGCTAAACCTATAGTAGAAATAGTTGTACAGGTCATTCTTTTTGCTCCATTTAGAAACACGAAATATGTCTTTCTCATCAATCAGCTCATTTATTGCATTTTGATAAAGGCCATGGATTTCCTGGTATTGGACTTCAAGGTCTATACCTTTTTCGATTACCTGGTTGATGCGAGATTGTTGCAAAGAGTTGAGTACCTCGCCATAATATTCGGCAGTAATTAGTTCCCCTATTTCCTTGATACTTGATACATTAATTGGCGTATTTTCAAGCATCAATCTCTTGCTTTTTAAAAATCCAAAAGGGTCAAAAAAGCTAAATAGCAGAACCGCTGCCACAACGATGGCAATTTGTACAAACAGACCAATTTGTTTCCAAAAAATAAGCATTAGTTATCCTTCAATTTGATAATCAAACTCTATTTCTTTTATAAGCTCCCCTTTTTTGAAGGTGATATAAATCTCTTCATAACCAAGATTTTTCAATAAGCCTACCATCATCAAGCGTGTTTTCAGCTCTGTGGCTTCTCGAATGCCTGTGTATTTGAGATTATTCCTGATATCCAGCTCCGCCATCATGTAAAATCGCTCATGGTCGAGGATATCAATCTGATTTAAAAACCTGTTTCTTGTGATGGTGCTGTCAATTTGATAAGAAGAAAAAGGATAGCTAAAATCCAGGACTTCTACATGGGGAAGATTTATTGTGATACGTTTATCTTCAATTTTTATATCATCTTCTTCGAACAAGGCAAGGTCAACACCCGACTTTATTATCGCCTGGGTTTTTGCAGCAAAGTAGGCGGTATTAACTTTGATTAAACCCAGCAATTTCTTTTCCTGAGTACCAAGCACAACTTTGTCGATGATAGTTTCTGTGGTAGCCAGCTTGGCGGCACTTTTCACCTTACTCACTACCATATATCTTTGATCTTCCTCTTTGCAGGATGAAAGGAGAATTAAAAAAATAACCAGATAATGTTGATATTTCATTTGCTTATATTTCTAAAGGTTACCAATTGCCAGAGCTCATATTCCTGCCTCGCCGATATGCAGACTTGCCATAACAAATCCTTAATTGCGGGGTCTCCAAAAGGAAGACCCCACTCAGACAAATTTATTCCGCAATTGACAACCTGTCGGCAGGCAGACTTGTCGGTTTCATCCTTGTGCATCTTTGTCATTAAAATTTGTTTTTTCATCAGGATTTCCCCCCCCCTTGACCTGGTGATTGCAATACCTGCTTGATATCGCTACCTATCACCGGGGATTGCAATGACGCTGCTTGTTCCTTGTTACGAGCTGCCAAGTCATTCCCCTGTCCATAAACCGGTGACCTGTCTTTAAGAAAATCAAGGGATTTGTTTCCAAAATAAAAAGCGACCATCATCAGAAATGCTGTTTTTATAAATTCGAAGTTGTCAATAAATAGATTGTTTCGCTCCAATTTATATGGCAATTCCAGCGAGGCGAGCATCAATGCCAAAGCACCAACCAATAGCGTCAAGGCAATAGTGGCCCTGACAGTTCCACGAGGTAGTCCCAGGGTTTCCGTTGCATTTGGATTTACGACAGGTTCATCATCCAACAACCCGGGCTGACCGTTTTTCTTTTTTTCAAGATTTTCCCAGTCAGCATCTGTCCAACCCATGTTTACATTATAAAAATATATGGCCCAGAAATAATACACAACCAGCGTAATAATCCAGCTTATGATAATCCCCGCAGCCAGATTATAGTACATTTTTTCTTTGGCGATGAATGATACCAATGCGGTAATAACTATTATTAGTCCTATGAACATCAATGCGACCTTCCACCAGGAGAATGTGCCCGAATCATTTTGATTATTTTTTCCCATTGTCTTATATATTTATATTGATACTAATTGACCGGTATTTTGCTCGCCCAATTTTCATCATCTATGGTTATAGTTATTTTTTTACCTTCGTTAATTTGCGTTTCCAAAAACCCATACAACCTTTTAAAAGTTTCTTTTGAATTTGATAAAACCGTATCTCCCTTAGCTGTATTTAAGCTGTCCGATACAAGAATGCAACCTTCAGTATTTGTGTGATCGCCGCCATTATGAATATAGATGTACCTAAAATCTGGTACCTTTTGTATTTGAATATGATATGAAAACCATTCAGGGTATCGCTTGCGATATGTACTTGTCAGCCCAGATTCTTCCTTTCTGAAATCAATTGGATAGACACCGGAAGGTATCCTGGTTTCTCCGGGTACTTTCACCTTTTGCCAGGTATCTTCAAGTGTGTAGCAATAAAATTTATTATTAATATACAATAATCCAAGGGTGGTTTGCCCATCGTCTTGATATCTCAATAACCTTATTTGAATTATTGAAGGGTCAATCTGTAAAGGTTGGGCAGGTGATGCAATATTGCTTTCATCCTGTCTGGAAGCAGGATTGTTTTGGCTATCCGGTGACATCTTATCAAATAGCGAACTAAAATAATTAATTATGCCTTTGCCTCCTTTAATGATCAATCCGGCCAGACCAATAAGCCACAACCAAATATCATCCAATAACCCAGGGTTATTAAAAAGAACGACAATTAAAAAAGTAATTATTGCTATAAACAAAAGCAGAAAAACTCGTTTCATTTCATTCTATTTTGTTTTTACAAATCCTTTACTAACCCATCCTTCAATTTCGGTAGTCACACGATACCATCCATTTTCTTCTTCGAGTATTTTCACATCTTGACCTCCGACTAGTGGCTTCGCAACTTTTTCAAATGACGGTCCTGCTCCAGCACGAATATTTAATTTTCCTGGAATTATAGTGCCTCCAGCAGGCAATACTTTCGTTTCTGGAGCTTTATCAATCCTGTTATCACCAAACATCAACAAACGGAATTTATCTAGCGGAAATGCTGGTCCGGGGTCTTTCTTTCTGCCTGGAGATATTTCTTCATGCCCCAATATATTTACTATTTCTTTGTACTTCGCAAGTATCAAACTTGTAATTTCTTCATTTATTTCCAGTTGGGTTTCAGTATAAATATGCCAAAACCTAGGCTCGTTTTCATTGCGATGTACAGCTTCAAGCACCTCATTTTGCATATATTTCTTACCAAACCACGATTGATACTCCTCACCAGTTCTTGTGAGCAAGCCGGCATTATCAAGCTCTATCCCAATAGAATAATTGTTGTACCATGTGCGGCCACCATAGCTACTTTCCCCTGCATGCCATGCTATATTATTAAAAGGTACCAATTGGTATATTTCACCATCCCGACCAATTACTATATGTGCGGAAGCTTTGATGTCTGGTCTTTGAAGATATTTAGCGGAAGATTCGGCGCTTCTTCCCGCTGTGTAGTGTACAATAAGGGTATCGAGAGCACTTGGATTAAAACTAACTTTATTTTTTTTTGCTATCAGGTGAATTACATTATCACCCTGCAATAAATGGTTATTGTCTATGGTTAGTGCCATGTTAAATAGTGCAGTTGTTTAACAGGATTTTAAACCCATAATTATGGATATCATTTAACTATTATTTAAAATAATTCCTTTTGGTATTCAGTCATCTCAAGGTCAATTTGAAATAATAGTTATATTATAGAGTGTAATATACTTATTTTATTATGGATATAAAATAATAACTGCGATTGTGTTAAAGCAAAAAACTTGCAAATATCAGCTTTGGTAGTTAATATTTGCAAGTTTTAAGAGATAAGAATACCACTATTAATATCAAACCTTCTGCAACTCAGCCAATACTCTTTCGGGAATCATAGGCATCCTTGTCATCCTCGCTCCACATGCATCAAAAATTGCATTTCCTACAGCACCTCCGCAACAAATGGTGGCAGGCTCTCCCCCTGCTTGAGGTGCAGCATCAGGGTCATCTATAAAATAGGATTCGATTTTTGGCGTCATAGAAAACGTTGTAATATGATAGGAATCAAAATTTCGAGAATTTATTTTGGCTCCTTGAAACTCAACATCTTCAGTAAGTGTATATCCCAAAGCCATTGTAATTCCTCCTTCCAACTGAATGGTTGCCCCATGAGGATTAACAACCAAACCCATATCCTGGGCGCAAACGCATCTTTTTACTTGCACATTTCCTGTAATTTTATCAACTTCTACTTCAACAATTACAGCAATCCATGTACCTGCATCAAAACCACAGGCGATTCCCCATCCCTTTCCACTGGGGCCTTTGGTGGGTTTCCATCCAAATTTGTCAGCTGCCAATTTTAGCGTCCTGATCATCTGCTTATTTTTCAGATTTTTCAACCTGAATTCCAACGGATCCATACCTATTTCACTGGCCATTGCATCTATCTGAGATTCTCGGGCAAAGGTATTGGTATTATTCCCCGGCGCTCTCCATGCTCCTGTACGGAATAAATGTCCCTTTTCTCCATCATCACCATCTCCCAAAGATTTAATGAGCTTGTTTGGAGTTTCATAAAAAAAGCTTGCTCCTCTTGCTCCCGCATAATAAACATCGAAATTCCATGACTGGATTATTCCTGATTTGTTGACAGACGACTTAGCTTTCACTACCGCAGCCGGACGGAAATAATCATAGAAAAATTCTTCCCTTCTCGTGTAGGCCAACTGAACGGGCTTACCTGTGATTTTTGCCAATTTCGCAGCTTCAATAGCTTGAGGATTATAAATTTTCCCGCCAAATCCTCCACCTAGAAATATTTGCTTCAGATGAACTTTTTCCTCCGGCATACCCAATTCATTGGCAATATCCCGTTTGCTGCCAAAGGGAGTCTGGGACGATGCCCACATTACCAGTTTGTCACCTTCCATCATTGCTGTAGCAACATGAGGTTCGATTGGCGCATGGGCTTTATAACCATCCAAATACCGTTCTTCGACGACAATCTCATCATCGCCATTTTTCAAACCAGGTTTGCCTTGTTCTTCTACAATTTTTTCTTTCGTACCTGTTTTTTCCAAATGATCAAAAATGTTTCCCTCATTTAAGTCACTCTTAGGATAGTCCCATTTTACTTTTATTTTATATTTAGCCATGCTGGCCACTTCCGGATCTTGATGCAAGGCTGCAATCAATCCATCTTCATTGACAACCAAAACTCCGGAAATTTTTTCAGCAGCTGAAGTATCAACATTTATCATTACTGCCCTGTGATCGGGAGGTCGCACAATACTAGCATAGAGCATACCCGGCAACTGAATGTCGGCAGCATATTTCGCTTCACCTGTCACTTTCCAGGTGGCATCGTGCCTTTTGATAGATTTTCCAAGTACCTTAAATTCAGAAGGTTTTTTTAATTGAACAGCATTTGAAACAGTTTTTACAATTTGCTTTCCTTTTGTTAATTCTACATAGGAAATCTTTTTAGCACTATCGTTTTTAGCATATACAATTCCATCTGACACTTTGAGATTTTCAAAGGGCACCTTGAGCTCTTCAGAAGCCAGCTGTAATAAAACTGCCCTTGCCTCTGCTCCCCCTGCTCTCAGGTCCTTTCCAAAAGATCTTATACTCAATGAACCCCAGGTTCCTGCATCAAATGGACAAAGTTGTGTATCTCCCATAATGATATCTACACTTTCCATTGCAACATCCAGTTCTTCTGCAAGCAGCTGCTTCAACGAGGTGTAAACACCCTGGCCCATTTCTATTTTACCAACAAGGCAGTCAACCCTGCCATCTTCCTTAATTCTTAAGTAGGCATTAAAATTATCCTTTTCTTTGGCATCAGAGCTGGTACACCCTCCAATTGCTGCATACCCACCAACAGAAAGTGCAATTGTTATTCCCCCTCCCAATCGTTTCAAGAAACTACGACGGCTCACGCCTTCTGGAATTCTCTTAGAATCAAATGAAATATCATTTATAGCTTTCATAATTTAACCCCTCCTTTCACAGCTATGGATGCTGACTGAATTGCATCAATTATTCTTCCGTATGACCCGCACCGACAGAGATTTTCTTCCATTACATCAATGATCTCAATTCGTGATGGCTCTGGGTTTTCATACAACAACCCGGTGGCATTCATGATCATACCGGGAGTACAAAAGCCGCATTGCAAGGATTCATGATCAACAAAGGCTTTTTGAACCGGGTTTAATGCTCCATTTTTCATTAACCCTTCTATAGTTACGATTTCTTTGCCATCGATGAGGTCTGCAGAAATCATGCAAGACCGTTCCGGTTTTTTATCTATCAAGACTGTGCAAGCTCCACACTGCCCCAGTCCGCAGCCGTATTTTGTTCCTGTCAATTCAAAATCTGTTCTGATTACCCATAGAAGTGTGCTGTTTTCATCAAGCAAAACATCTTTCTGCTGTCCGTTTAATTTAAATTTTATTTGCTGTTTCATGTGAAAAATATTTACTGAAGATTATTTACTTATTTATAATATACAATGGTACGGTGTTTTTTTACCTATGTGATGGTTAGCTAATTACCTGGCAATTTAGCTTAAAGTTAATGAATTGATATTCAGTTGTTTAATTTATAATTTACAATTTCACTAAGTGCTATAATAGACATATTTTCTAAACTTTTGTCAAGTTAATCAACCTAGCTAAAATATCAAACATCAGCTTATACTATCTATTCAAATTATTATATATAGGCTTAATCTCATTACATGAATTTTTGCGCTCAAAAAAAGAGCCTGCTTTTTACGGTAATGCTCTTTACCGTACCTTCTGAGTTCCCTCCGAAAAGTCAGCGTTCGTTGGTTTTATACTTTTCGAAGTGGACTCATTTAATAAATTTGAGTTTATATCAAAAAATATGCTTTGAAGTTTTATTCTAAATAAACTATAGTGGAATTTCCTTCTTGTTTTAAGTCTAATTGATTAATTCATTGGTATTTGGCTGTTTTTCTAATGGTATAATCAAGCCGTACAGACCTCAATGCAGAAGTCAAGTTATGGGAGATTTTCGTGTTACCGCTTATTAAATTATCATATGGAAAATTGTAGGTATTCGACTTATTGCTTAGGACATTTTGAGCTGCGCAGATAATCGGAGAAGAGCCTGCTGAGGTACAAATTGAAGAGCTTACCGTAAAAGAGGAGCCAAGGGCATTATCAATCATTTGATAAATTCCAGACCCAATTCCATACCCGTCCCATACCAACCATATCCTCCCATAAGCAATTGGGGTAGGTATTAGACTTCCATCTTCACTCATCCGAAAGTTGTAACTACAAACTAGGCAAACCCCAGATGTAAGGATAGCTTGATCTAAGGTGACTGTAATATCATATGTGCTTGGCTCCATGCAATCATCCCTCATTTCATAACTTATATTGTTATGTAATTTCACTATTTTTTTCCTTTTAAAGTTTTTGCGGTGAAAGAGATTGGTACCGTAGTTGAAACAGGGGCTTCCACAAAAAAACTTACTCCAATCTAAATTTGCTATTACGGCATTGCTCCCTTCTTCAGTTCCTCCAGCTGAGAAAATTGTGGTTTCACTATTATTCAGTATTGTTTGTTCACTTTGTGTCAAATTTGCTCCACCTTCCACATAATCTGCCATAGATGCATTCAAAGCAGCTGATAGTTCGTTTGAGTTATTAACTTCGGTAGATTTCATTGTAAATAATAATATTCTACCGTAGGTCACTGATTCTATATATAAGGGTATATTATCTGTTCCAATAACTCCATCTTTTTCAAGTGCCTCTAATTCGTCAACCGTTACGTCGTCCTTAAAAAAATCTGCTGTTGTCGGGATAAGATCATCTGCCAATCTAACGGTAAATTTTTCTTGAATAAATTTCGCAATTACCGTATGCTCCCTCACCGATCTGTCTGTTGAAATACTGGCAGATGCTTCTAAACCAACCTCTGATTGAGGTTCTGTAAATCCGCCAGTAATTCCCATATCCAGCATAGTTTGTTTGAATGATGATGCTTCAGTAATTTCAAAATTCATAATGCCAGCACCTGCCTGTGACCCCTCTTTCAAATTCCCGGCTTCAATTTGCATTTCTGATATTGCTTGTTGAAGCGTAACACTATTTGGCTTTTCAATTTCGCGAAACGTTTTATCTATAGGTAAGTCGACAGTTATTGTGATTGGTGCTTTGTCGATATTGATTAATTCAAATTCTCCAGATTCAAGTGAAATGCCTTGAAATATGGCCCCTGGCCATATCTTTCCTTTATTGGTGCCTACAGAAATAATTTTACCGAGTGACCTTACCAAATTCTTTTCTACAACTTGGCATTTGTGTGGTGTATTACCATCCCTTACAATTAATTCAGCATCTATGATTTCGTCTGGCTCTGCAGCTTTTGTAGTGTTGTCCCAATCAGGAATCGGTTCAAAAAAATCATTGATCAAAGGAGTGTTCGGGTTTTCTATTTCCTTTTCTATTTCATCTTTCGAACACTGCGAGAAGAAGACAAGCAAAGAAAAGAATAATAATTGGCTACAAATTCTTTTAGTACTTTTCATAAATTAAATTTTTTGATTAACTATTGTTAAGGTAAATAATGGGTTCAAGTTGGTAAAGTAAATTGTGGTTTAGCGAAATACCACATTGCAAATTTTTGTGGTAATTGTTTTATAAAATATAAAGATGGGGTGATTACTAAAATATACAGATGTAATATCTTTTCCTCAAGCTTACCTATCAAATGATGCATAATTAGATGACAAGCTATCTTGTTGACTATTGCATAGCTTAAGGATTTCTTCATAGGAAGAATACCGGAGTATATAGGTTAATAATGTTAGTTACTATTAACAAGTTAATAATATTTCGACTTCAAACCAATTTATTATAATAAAACCAATTGATTGTAAACACAAATAAAAAATTGATATATCACTTTTCATATCGTGTATCATTTTGCGAATAGTGGATAATAATGAATCTTTGCAGAATGAAGCAAGTCTGACCCAAAAGCAGGTTTGTGAAGCGTGAAAAGTAGTAATATGAAAAAGGGAATTGTTTGGGGGGTGATATCAATTGTGCTTGCAGTGGTTTTTTATTTTGCCATTGGAAAATACAAAGCAAAACTCGAAAATGAAGAGGTGGAATTGAATGCCGAATGGGCAGAACAGGATTCTGTTGTCACGGAAATCTTTGAACCTACATTACTTTTTGGAATTGAGGTGGACTCGATGGTGGTGGTAGAAGACCGCATCAAACGAAATCAGAACATATCTGAAATACTGGAAAAATATAATATTTCTTATCAAAAAATCCATGAACTAGCTATCGCTTCCAAACCTGTTTTTGATGTGCGGAAAGTTGTCGCAAATCGTAAGTACACCATTATTTGCTATCCCGATTCTCTGCATACTGCCAAAGCCATGATTTATGAGCCCGGACCTACGGAATATGTGGTATTTTATCTTGACGATTCGGTAAAGGTAGAAAAGGTAGAAAAGGAAATTGACATAGTAGAAAAAGAACTGGCAGGCATCATTGAACTGTCTTTGGCCGTAACGATGTCAGAACTAGACGCAAGTCCACAACTCACCAATGATTTTGTAGATGTATTTGCCTGGCAGATAGATTTCTTTCGGCTACAGAAAGGTGACATGTTCAAATTGATTTATGAAGAAAAGCAAGTGGATGGAGAAGCCATCGGCATTGGGAAAATCAAGGGTATTTACTTTCAACATTTTGGCAATGATTTTTATGCCTACTATTATGATCAGGGCAGCGGAATAGATTATTTCGATGGTGAGGGAAATAGTTTGAGAAAAGCATTTTTAAAGTATCCATTGGATTTTACCCGTATCAGCTCGCGGTATTCGGGCAATAGATATCATCCGGTACAAAAAAGATGGAAAGCGCATCGCGGGACAGATTTTGCTGCGCCCAGAGGAACGCCAATCAGATCGGTGGGTGACGGTATTGTTGTGGAAGCGCGCTACTCGAAGTTTAATGGAAATTTTGTGAAGGTAAAACACAATTCGACCTATTCGACCCAATATCTGCACATGAGTAAAATTGCCTCCGGAATCAGGCGTGGTGCAAAAGTAAAGCAGGGTCAAACTATAGGGTTTGTAGGAAATACTGGGTTAGCAAGGGGAAATCACCTCTGCTATCGTTTTTGGAAAAATGGCGTTCAGGTTGATGCGTTAAAAATTGTCCTCCCTCCTTCTGAACCAATTCATAAAAATAATATCGCACCTTTTGAGGAGGTGAGAGATTTGATAAAATCGCAATTGGACATCATACCATCAGCCGGCCCGGTTAGTTAAATATAATCCAGTAATCGTTTCTCATTGCTGAATTGAAAAAACACATTCAACATTCAATAAACAATAAGCAAGTGAAAATTTACACTTAGATACTAATAAGCCGTAGCAGATTCACAAATCATTTGTTTGTTGAATCATAGCTTAAGGTAGCAATTCTTTGAGTTAGATAGTTTATCGTTAAATTCTTCATAATATAAAATTATGAAGAATGAAATGTCAAAAACACAGGCAGACACTTGCCAATAACTCCATTTAGGTTTAGCCTGCTCTGATACAGATCGGGGGTTTAATCCCGAAAGCGTTCGGGGAAAAAATTAGTCAATGAAAACAGAACGGTTTAGCTCAATAAATTCTTTTGCAGTTATTGGTTTTTCCCCTGTAATCAATTCGTAGTCGTTAGTGGTAGATGTGAAAGTGCCTACTTCAATTTCTGCGTATAAGTAGCCCATAAAGTCAACCAGCTCTAGTGGCAAATTGTAACTAAGTAAAGTGGCTTTGTATTCGTCATTACTTGGTGCAATATTGGTTACTTTCTTTTCTAAAATACTACTAAAAATTTCTGCAAATTGTTTGTGACTTAATGATTCTCTGCCAGTAAGGGTATAAGTTTTACCAAAATGCTTTTTTGGATTTTCCAGAATGATAGCACTTGCATTAGCCACATCATTTACATCAATGTAGGAGGTCTTACTGTCTTTTGTTGGCAAATAGATACTACCACTTTTTATAGCCAAAATATCATAGGTGATGAAATTTTGAAAAATAAAATTTGGTCTGACGATGGCATAATTTATTCCACTTTTGGCTACTATTTTTTCAGATTTCCCTAAGGTGCTTTCAGGGTTTTTGTCTGTGCCATACAAGGTTGAAAGTAAAATAAATTTCACACTTGCTCTTTTTGCTTCCTCAATAAAGGGAATAATTTTTTTGTCAAAATCGGCATAGTTGGGAGGAGAAATTAAAAATACTTTTTCTATTCCTCTTAATGCTTTTTCAAACGTTTCGGGCTTATTCCAATCAAAAGAGATGTCTAATCTTACTGCTCTGTTAGCAATTTTTTTTTCTTGAAGTTTTTTTAAAACAGCACTTCCAAACGTTCCTGTTGAACCTGTAACTAAAATCATTTTTTTTGTTCTTTAATTAATAAATTATATCTGTTACGCAAAGAAACAAATAATAGTTTACATTTGTAACTGTTACCAATTGGTAACAATGAAAATAGTGGTAACCATTTAGTAACTAATAAAATGACAGATTTTAAAAAAATAAGTGATTGTCCGATAACTACAACACTGGGATACATAGGAGGAAGATGGAAAACAGTAATCCTTTACATACTTGATAACAAAACATTGCGGTTTGGAGAAATTTCAGCTCGTATTCCTGCGATTTCCAGGAAAGTGCTTACCGAACAATTAAAGGAACTTGCAAGAGATGGTTTGTTAAGTAGGGAAAAATTTAATGAAACTCCTCCAAGAGTTGAATATTCTGTCACCGAATTTGGCAAAAGTCTCAAGAATGTATTAACACAAATGGAGAAATGGGGAACAGAAATAGAAAAGTCTTCATTGATAAAATAAATAGTCCGCAAAATTGTAAATTTTACGGACTATATAAAAGGCTCTAAATTTTGGGTTAAGTCTGGCTATTACAGGCAGGCACTTTATTTTTCTCTTTATTAACGGTAGGCTGTCCTACGTTAATCTGGAAACTTAACGCCGATTTCTTTTTCAGCATATTCCCAAAGCATCTTTCCGACAGTTTCATCTTTTGCATATGCTGCAATAAAAGCAGGTGCTGGAAAGCCTGTCATTTCTCCTTCACCATTTGGCCCAATATAACTTCCTCCTTCAATATGCTCAGTAGAGGCATATAAATTTGAAAACGCACCTTGGTTTGCACTCATATGAGGAAATTCATCAATCATTTCAGGGCTATCTGTCCTTAACAATTCGGTCTTACTAATCCCGGGATGTGCCCCAACAGATATAGTTGTAGAATTAATTTTTTCTAAACGTCTTTGCAATTCTAAAGTGAAAATCAAATCTGCCACTTTGCTTTGTCCGTATTCTCTGAACTTATCAAATGGCTTTTCTAACTTTAGGTTATCAAAATCAATCGCTCCATTTTTATGGGCAATACTGCTCAAGGTGACAACCCTACTGTTTTTTGTAGCATTTAATAATTCAAATAAATAAGCTGATAGCGCAAAATGAGTCATAAAATTCACACCAAACTGTAGTTCGTAACCTTCTTTTGTTTTGCTCGGCGGCGGAAACATAATACCTGCATTATTGATTAAGACATCCAGTTGATGGTGCTTTTTTGTTATACTTTCAGCAAATATTTTTACTGATTTCAAATCCGACAAATCCACAATTCCTGCTTCTAATTTTGCAGTAGGCACTTCTTTTTTAAGATCTAATATTGCTTGATTTATTTTAGCTGAATTTCTTCCTGCTATTATTACCAAAGCATCTTTTTTAGCCAATTCCAATGCTGTTTGAAACCCAAGCCCTGTATTCGCTCCTGTGATTAGAATGGTCTTGCCTTTTTGGCCTTTTAAATTTCCTGTCGTCCAATTCATTTTTCTAATATTGATTATAGCCCAAATGTAACTTTAGCGTGATAGGTGTCCATATATTCTTTCATTCTTTTGATTTTTCCGTTTTCTGTTATGAAGAGAAAGTGATAATAATTTTCATAATTTGTTCCCATAGCCGTTTTAGCTCTAAATTCCGCTTCGGCAGCAACTACGTTACCTTCAGAAATCATGGAAGTTGTTTTGAAATCGGCTCCATCAGGAAACAATGCTGTGCCTTTAAAAAATCCAAGAAAATATGCTGTATCGTGTTCTCCTGCTGTAGCCAAGTATTCAGGTTTTCCAATAATCCACCAACTAAAGTCGGCTGTAATCATTGTTTTAAGTTTATCCACATTAGAAGTTTTCATAGCTTCTATAAATTCATTTACTATTTTTTTGTTTT